>JAFPCT010000103.1 GCA_017390125.1 Treponema sp. | reverse complement strand
GGACTTGCAATCTCCGACACAATGCCGTATGTAAAGTGCCCGGTTCCGACCATCTGTCTCGGACAGGCAGCAAGCATGGGTGCTTTCCTTCTTGCAGGCGGCTCAAAAGGAAAGCGGTTCGCCCTTCCTTCCTCAAGAGTAATGATTCATCAGCCTTGGGGCGGAGTTGAGGGTCAGGAAACAGACATTGCGATTCATGCAAAAGAAATCCTCAGGCTCAAAGAACTTTCAATAAAACATTTTGCAGAGCATACCGGCAAATCATATGAAGAGGTTGCAAAAGACATGGAACGCGATTACTTCATGAGCGCACAGGAAGCCCTTGAATATGGAATCGTAGATCAGGTAATGAACGGGAGAAAGAAATAATGAGAAGATTCGGAAGCGACACGCCTTACTGCTCATTCTGCGGAAAGCAGGCAGACGAGTCACATCATTTAGTCGCAGCTCCGTCCGGAAACATACACATCTGCAACAACTGCATCTCTGTATGTCTGGACATTCTAAGACAGGAAGAAGAAAACATCGCTCCAATTCAGCTTTCAGAAGTTCCTACTCCGAAAGAGTTCAAGGAATTCCTTGACCAGTACGTAATTGGACAGGACGAGGCAAAAAAAGTCCTTTCTGTTGCGGTTTACAACCACTACAAGAGGATGTCAGTTCCGAAACTGGAGCAGAAAACAGGCGATGTACGCATTGAAAAATCAAACATTCTGCTCATAGGACCGACAGGAAGCGGAAAAACACTTCTTGCAAAGACCCTTGCAGAACGCCTTAAGGTTCCGTTCGCAATTGCAGACGCAACGACACTTACAGAAGCCGGATATGTAGGAGAGGACGTAGAGAACGTGCTCCTCAAGCTTATCAATGCAGCAGACGGTGACATTGCGGCCGCAGAACGAGGAATCATATTCATTGATGAAATCGATAAAATCGCACGAAAGAGCGAGAATACGTCAATTACCCGCGACGTAAGCGGCGAAGGCGTTCAGCAGGCGCTCCTTAAGATAATCGAAGGCACTCAGGCAAGCGTTCCACCTCAGGGCGGACGAAAGCATCCTAACCAGGAAATGCTCCAGATTGACACAACAAACATCCTCTTCATTCTTGGAGGAGCATTCGTAGGCCTGGACAAGATCATCGAACAGAGAACTGCAGAACATTCTATGGGATTCGGTTCCAACGTAGGTGAGATTACTCAGGAACAGCAGAGAGAGCTTCTTTCTCTCTGTACTCCTGACGACCTTGTAAAATTCGGTATCATTCCGGAACTTATCGGACGAATGCCGATGAACGTTGCGCTCAAGGAACTTACAAAAGAAGACCTTGTGAACATCCTTACAGAACCGAAAAATGCAATCACAAAACAGTTCCAGGCATCTTTTGCAATGGACGACGTTGACCTTCAGTTCACACCGGATGCAATAGAGGAAATTGCAAACGAAGCCATCCGCCAGAAAACTGGTGCCCGAGGACTTCGTTCAATCGTTGAAAAACTGCTCAACGATACTATGTATGAAATTCCTAGCATCTCTGGACACAAAAAGCTTATTGTGAACAAGGAAATGGTTCTTGCAAAAGGAAAAATTGACTTGAACAAACACCTCGAAATAGAAGAGAAACCTGCAATCTCTTCTTAAGGCGAAGGATAAAACAAGGCTGCCCGAACAAATCCGGCAGCCTTGTTTTTATTTACCGGCAACAGATTTTGCAACCTGCACCGTCTGGCTTACTGTAGTTTCCCAGTTGAACATCTTTGCCCTCTCCAGACCTTTCTGAATCATTCCGGCGCACAAAAGCGGCTCCGTCGCAAGTTTCTCAAGGACAAGCGCAAGATTCTGAACATTATCAGGATCAAAGAACATGGCTGCATCTCCGGTAATTTCCGGAAGAGCGCCAGAAGAAGCACAGGCAACAGGAACACCAGTAGCCATAGCCTCAAGCACCGGAAGCCCTACCCCTTCATTCACCGCAGGGAAAATCAGGCCCTGGGAACCGGCATAGAGCTGGGGAAAGCTTTCATGTGGGAAATATCCGGTAAGGAAAATATCCGAGGCAAAAGGCGAATCAAAGGTTGCCTTATGCACTTCAGCAGAATATGGACCGTCACTGCCGCAAAGCACAAGACGATGCGGAAGCCCCGTCTTCTGTTTAAAAGCTGAGAATGCCTTTATAAGCTCAACATGCTTTTTTTCCGGTCCCGAAAGACGGGAGCCATAAATAAAATAAGGCCTGCGGATTGCAAAAGGCTTTATATCAACGGTCTCTTCATCAATCTGCAGCTGAGGGAAGAAAAGCTTGTGGTCAATTCCGTTGTACACAACCTCAATCTTGCTTCCGTCAATTCCATGGGAAACAAGATCTTCCTTTATAAAATTGCTTGCCGCAATGATTTTCTGAACTTTATACAAACCGCGCTTGATCTGAATTTTCTGAATCCAGTCTTTTCTGCCTTCAACCATGGAAGAAAGCACACTGTTCACTACTGCGATTCCAGGAACCTTGAAACAGATCGGAAGGACCTTTTCCGGAGCAGAATACAGGACAACGTCATATTTTCTTGAATGAACGAATTTATTTGCAGAAGTAAAATGCCATGTTCGCTCAGAGCTCAGATTGTCAGCCACAGGAACCGAAGTAAACTCAATGTCCCTGCCGGACGTATATGTAAATCGGTCAAGCTCGGAGCCGAAAAGTTCAAAACGAACGTCATCTGTCTGGGTGATCGCAGAAGAAAAGGAGAGCATGTAAGTGCCAAGTCCGCTGCGGGCATGATCACACCCAAAAGTGTCTATACCAATTATCATAATTTCTGATTATAGCACAAGTTTCCGCCCTATGCTATAATTTTAGCATGATAGAAAATTCCGTATTTAACGAACTTCCAGAAGAAATCAAATGTAATCTTGAGAAACTTAACATAACCGAACCGTCAAAAGTACAGGAAAGAATTATCCCGATGATTCTGGAAAGAAAAAGCGTTGTTTTCCAGTCAGAGACAGGTACGGGAAAAACCTTTGCATATCTTCTGCCAATTCTTAAAAACATTGAAACTTTTCGTAAAGATAACCCTCAGGACGTGTCTGTAAAAGCCCTTGTCTGCGCGCCCACCTTTGAGCTTGCATCCCAGATAAACCAGGCGGCAAAGAGCGTGTCCTCAACAAAAACAGCGCTCTTTATAGGCGGAGCTCCGGTAAAACGTCAGATAGAGACATTAAAAGAAAAACCAGAAATCGTAATCGGAACTCCGGCACGACTGGTAGAACTCATCAGACTTAAAAAGCTCAAGGTTTCAAAACTTCAGTTCGTTGTATTCGACGAAGCGGACAGACTGATAAAAAAAGAGCTCATAGAAGAATGCCAGGCGCTCAAGGCAGAGCTTCCGGAAAATACAGTTTCAATCGCATGCTCTGCGACAATCTCAAAGAAAACCCAGGATTTTTTCAGTGCCTCAAGCCTTGAAATTCTGCCGGAGGAAGATGTCCTTAAAAGAAATATATCACACTGGGCATTATATGCAGAAAACAGGGACAAAATTGAAGTTTTAAGGAAATTCCTCATTGCGGAAAATCCAGAGAAAGCCCTTGTTTTCACCAGCCGCTCTGACCAGGTGGAAAATATACATGCAAAGCTTTCATTCAAGAAAATAGACTGCATGGCCCTGCACGCAAAATCAGACAAAGTAAGCAGAAAGGCCGCAATAGATAAATTCAGAAGCGGAAAAGC
>JAFPCT010000102.1 GCA_017390125.1 Treponema sp. | reverse complement strand
GCTTCTTCTGTAACGTCCTCTGCAGGCTCTTCTCCGGAAGCTTCTTCATGGGCTGCCTCAAGTTCCTGCGGAAGCTCCTCTAGGTCGGCGCCGTCTTCTGGAATTCCCTCCGGCGAGATTTCAGCCGGCTCGTAAAGCGTGAGCTCGTACAGTTTCTGCTCCGTGCAAGGAAGGCAGCTTACCTCCCTGCAGAGAGCAAGGGAAAGGGCCGAGGCAAAGGCGGCAGGAATGAGGTTGTGTATAAGCTTTCCGATCTGGCACGGGGGATTTGAAGACTCAAGGAATGAAATCTTCAGCTGGTCATAGGAAAGGCTTGTGTTTTCAATGAGTTTTTCCATTTCCCGCTGGACTGCAAGACGCACGGAATTTTCTGCCGCCTTGATTGAAAATATTTCTCCGCAGTCAATGGCAATCCAGATGCCGTTTATTTTTTCGCGGTAGGTATCGGCGTTAAGCTCAACTTCTACAATGGCGGCTCCGAAAGATGTTGACTGGAAAGGGAAGCCGGTAAATTTTTCGCTTTTCCACTGGTTTTTCATTGCCGGCGTGATTGCCTTTCTTGCGGTTATAGGCAGGGCCTGGGTCTTTCTCTTGCGGTTTATTTCTTCTGCGGCACGCTTGAGCAGAACAGTCATTATGCTTATGTCCTGGTAAAAGTTTTCCGGCATGAAGGTTTCTTCTGTTACCGCGTATTCTGAGTTTATTGAAATTTTTGTCTGGTCAATCTCAAGAATTTGCCCTGCAATTTTTTTCCAGATGGCAGAATTTGTTGCGGAAGGGCTTACTGCATTTATAATCAGGTTTTCGTCTGTATCCAGGGTAAGCTCAATCTTTTCTTCCGTAAGCGGGAACTGGGTTCCGTAAAAACAAGCTCCGTCGTAGGCCGTGCTAAGTCCGATTCCTCTGCGTGGAAGTGAAAAGAAAGTGTTTCCGAAGTTGTCGCGGTTCTGCTCTGAATTAAGCCGGAAAGAGGAATATTTACGGTTGAAGTCGCTCTGCTTTATTATGGCGGCAACTGTTTCAACCGGCTTTGAAAGCTTGAACTTGAACGGTGAAAGGGAAAGCTTTCCGTTCAGGCACAGGTTTTTGGTACGGAGCTCGTCAGGAAGCAGTGATGTTTTTTCTGCAATCTGCTGAATATGGTTTTCCAGCGCAAAGAAAGCCTGTGAATCAATCATTTCCGCATAGATTGAAGTAGGCGCCTTGAAAGACGAATGAATCTTTACAGAAATGGAAAGGTTTTCCACGCTGTAAAGCCCAACGCAGGCAATGGCAATACGGTCCGCGATTTCTTGGGCAAAGGGGTTTGAATAGCCTGCGTCGCACTCTGCTGTTATGCGCATTGCCTTTATTATTCCGTCTTCGGTTATGGCGCTGTCGTAACTGATTTCTGTTTCCAGCCCGGGTTTCATGTAAAGCTGCTGCTCTTCCTTTGAAAGGATGAGTTTCACCGGATGTTCCGTAAGCATGGCGGCAAGGGCAGTCTGCACCGCAAGGGTGGTGGTACGCCAGATGCCGTTTGTATTTTCCGTCTGCGAGAGGGTTTTCTGGATTAGGATTTTGTCCTCGTCGTAGTCCAGCACTCGGGCAAGGTTTTTGGAAAGGTAGCTTGACCACAGGGTTGTGGTAAGTACGTTCAGTTTTGAGCCGTCCTTAAAGCAGAATGCGCCGCTTGGCTCAAGCCATTCCGGGGAAGTTTCGTTGAATTTCCAGCTTCCCTTGATGTGGTGCTTTATATCTTCATATTCGTCCTTGATTATTTCCTCATCGTCTGTGAACTTGAAAAAGCCGGTTTTTACGATGCGCTCAGCAAGAATCCTTTCCTTGTGCTCAAGGGGGCTTATGCTTTCAACAGCCTTTTCAATCTGGTCCGGTTCCGTGTAGGTGGATTTAAGATCATCCCGTGGAAGTTCGTCCAGAGACGGCATTATGTTCATCATGTCCACGAAGTCCGCGATTTCTCCGTCGGCGGAAGATTCCTGTCCAGGCAGCTTTATTACCGGACGGCTGTATGTTTTGGAAGCTTCCTTCAGGGCAGATTCAATCGTGGTTATGTCAAAGGTAATCTGGATGTCTTTTGTAAGTTTTCTTGTAGTCTCAAGATCCGGACCGCAGATGATTCCAACCGGCTGGCCTTCGAAATGCACTTTTTCATTGCAGAAGACTCTGGTGCGGCTGTCCATCGTGATTATCTCATTTACGCCCGGAATGTCCCTGGCAGAAAAAAAGTAGTAGCCTTCCGGCAGCTCTGAAAAGTTGATGTTGGTAATCTTGCCGCTGGGCAGGGGACTTCTTACAATGGCGGCATAGAGCATGTCCGGCATGGAACAGTCAATGAAGTAGTTCTTTGAAATGTATGAGTTTCTGGAAGTCCTTTTCCTGCTGTTCTTTCGGTTTTTATTTTCAGGCATGATGTTCAGTTCCTATCTTTTTAACGGCACTAATTACCATCTGAACCATTTCCTCCGTCATGTCAGGCCACAGCGGGATTGTAATGGTAGACTTGTACTGCTTTGCGGCTTCCGGAAAATTTTCTTTCGTGAAATCCGGGTAGCGGTTTTTCCAGTATGTGAAATAGAACATAGGGATGAAATGAACGGAAATGCCGATTCCCGCTTTCTGAAGAAGCTGGGCAAATTCGTTGCGTCCTATTGAAAGTTTTTCCGGAACGATGCGGAGCAGGTAAAGGTGCCAGCAGTTTCCTTTTTCGCTTGGAGGAAGCCGCAGAAAATCAAGGTCTTTGAAAGCCTGATTGTATTTTTCTACTATGCGCTCTCGCTTTTCAAGGAAAAGGTCAACTTTTTTGAGCTGCTCAACGCCGATGGCGGCAAGAAGGTCAGGCAGATTGAACTTGAAGCCCGGAGCTACGATGTCGTATTCCCAGCTTGCCCGTGGAGATGTGTAGCGGTCCCATGTTGTCCTGTCCATGCCGTGCATGCGCATCATGGTCATTTTTTTTGCAAGCTCAGGGTCTCTGGTGCAGACCATTCCGCCTTCTGCTGTTGCCAGAGTTTTAGTTACATAGAATGAATAGACTCCTGCGTCGCCGATGGTGCCCGCATATCCCAGGTCTGTTTTTGTAGGAAGGGAATGAGCCGCATCTTCTATTACCTTTACGCCGTATTTTTTTGCAATGGCGCAGATTCTTTCCATATTACAAGGGTTTCCGGCAATGTGAACCGGAACTACGGCCCGTACTTTCCTGCCATTTTCAGATTTCAGTATTGCCTCAATTTTGTCAGGATCAATGCTGTATGAATCTTTTTCAACGTCTGCAAAAAATACGTCTGCTCCAAGATGAACGGCGCTCATGGCAGTGGAAACAAAAGTGTAGGGCGTTGTGATTACGGCGGTTCCGGGACCGACTCCGCAGGCCTGCATTGCAAGAACCATTCCGCTGGTATTTGAATTGACCGCAAGGCTGATTACGTCACGGCCGTCAAGTCCGGCATTAAGCCTGTTCTGGCGCAGGGATTCGTCCTGGTTCATGTATGCGGAAAAATCCCGCTCAAACTGCAGAGCATACTTTCCGGTTGTAAGCCAGCCGGACCTTAAAACGGTCAGAACGGCATCTTCCTCTTCTTTTGAAATGGAAGGTCGCGAAAACGGAACTTTTAATGAATCTGCATCAGACATACAGGCCTCTTGGTTTATTTTGAAATGAGGATTTTCTAAATTTAATACAGTATATCACAAAATGTATAAAGAAAAAATACAAAAATCCCTAAACATGAATAATGATAATTCCGAAATATAAAAAGGGAGTTCAATATGAAAAAAACTATGGTGGGTCCAATGGGGAAAAAATTGATTGCGGCATTTGTGCTTGCATCTTGCACAGTATGGAATGCTTTCTGCGCAAGCCTTTCATTTCACGTCATTCAGCATAATGAAAGCCTTACTGATGTGTGCGAGTCTGCGCTTGTAATCGAAGACGCTATATTGAATTACTTTTTTGATGCCGGCTACATCGTAACAAATCTTCCGGCCTGCGTCTCAAAGTCTGAGGAACAGGACAAGAAGTTCTATCAGAACGGTTACAATGACGCCGCTTCCGGTTCATTTGATGATTTTGTACAGATAAAGCTGTATTTTACCGGAACAGAGGAAGAGAATGCAAAAGTTGCCCTTGGCAACATGAAAAAAATAAGCTGGAAAATAGTGAATACAGCCACAGGAAAAGTTCTTGAGGAAGGAAATCAGAACGTAACAGTGGATGTTGCCGTTGACAGCGAAAAAAATGTACGGGAGTTTGCAAAGGAGTTCGCCCTGCATTTGAATAAAGTTCTGGGAAAAAGAGCATAAGGAAGGATAATATGAAAAAAATTATTGGAATTATTTGTTCGATTTTAATTTGTGGAATTATTTTCACTTCGTTCAGTCCTTCTTTGGACGGACGGGCAGTTGTTGCCGAAAAGGATGTTCTTCCGCAGGGACTTTTTGCCCGTGCTTTCGGATATCTTCCGGGAGATTCAATCAATGTAACAAGCCTTGCTTCAAAGACTTCTGTTGATATTCTTGTAATCGGGGCTATTCCTGCAGAAGAAGGAATTGCAATCCTGCTTTCACCGGAAGCTGCCGCAGAACTTGGAATTGCCAAGGGTGCAAACAACGTAGTAAAGATTACAAAGCGCACAGGCCAGCTTGATGAAGCCGTTGCCGGAACAGCAGTAATCGGAACCCGCGGCGAAGTTACAGACGCATACACAGAAGATGAGGACGGCGACGAAGTTGAATATGTTGCTGCAGCAGAAACAGAAACTCCTGCAGAAGCTCTGTTCAATGGCGAGATGCCGGCAGAAAAAGCTTTTGCTGAAGAAAAAACAGCAGAAGAAATAGAAGAAATTGCAGCAGAATCTGTAGAAGCAGATGACATTGAATATGATGTTGTTCCTGAAAACCCGGCAGAAAAAGTTGCCTCTGGTTCTTTCAGCGAAGAGGACGACGTAATCAACGCCACTGCAGAAGAAGACGAGAATGCTGTTACAGTAATTGCTTCGACAGAAGAAGAAACTCCTGTTGAAGAAAAGAAGACTGAGCGCCTTGCATACACAGTAATTGACGACGATGACGTGATCGCTCCGGAATATGTTGAGTCGGATGACTTTGCATCCCTTGACAGCAAGAACGAGGTTGCAGCAGCTTTGTTTGATGAAGACTTGAACAACACAGGCGCTTACGACAAGACAGATTCATACCTTGAGGATGAGGCAGAAAGCTATGAGCCGATCGTCCTGGTTCCGACAGAAGCAAATCCACCTGCAAAGGAAGCTGAGCCGGCAAAGGAAACAGAAACTGCAGTTCCAGCAAAAACAAGTGTTGTGGCAGAAACAAAGGCTCCTGTTGCTGAAGAAAAGAAACCTGCGGAAAAAGTTCCTGCAATTGACCTGGACAAGTACAAGTACGACAGCCTTTCTTCACTTGAAAAGGGCAAGTACTACGTTCAGATTGCAATGCTCGGTGATGAGAACAACATCGTGGCGACAATCAAAAAATACGGAAAAGAATATCCGATTGCCCTTGTTCCGGTAGCCAGCGGAAAAGGATATCAGTTCCTTATCGGTGCCTTGAGCATGGATGAATACGGAACAGTTTTGAACCGCTTCAAATCATACGGTTACAAGGATGCCTTCCTTAGAAAAATCAAATAAACTGTACTGAAAACTTATTTCCAGTGAAAAAACGCTTCATCATAGGAGCGTTTTTTTTTATAATAGGTTTGTCTTTTTTTCCTGAGCTTTTTATTGAACATTCATTCCGTAAGTGATAATCTAGAAATTGTAATCGCACATTGCTTGCGCGACTTAAGTGAGGTTAAAAATGGGAAAGAAGAATCTTGACTGGGGCAATTTGCCATTCGGTTACATGAAGACAAACAAAAGTTTTGTTTCTAATTTCAAGAACGACTCATGGGATGAGGGAAAACTTACAAAAGACCATGAAATTAAGATTTCAGAATGTGCAGGCGTCCTCCAGTATGCCCAGACATGTTTTGAAGGTCTTAAGGCATATACAACAAAAGACGGAAAAATCGTCTGCTTCCGCCCGGATTTGAACGCAGATCGCATGAAGGACAGCTGCGAGCGCCTTGAAATGCCGGTTTTCCCAAAAGACAGATTCATCAAGGCTGTAATCGATACAGTAAAAGCAAACATTGACTACGTTCCGCCATTCGGAAGCGGAGCAACACTTTACATCCGACCGTTCATGTTCGGTTCAAGCGCCGTAATCGGTGTAAAACCGGCAGACGAATATCAGTTCCGCATCCTGGTAACACCAGTAGGACCATATTTCAAGGGCGGAGTAAAACCGATTACAGTACGCCTCTCTGACCTTGACCGCGCAGCTCCACACGGAACCGGTGACATCAAAGCCGGATTGAACTACGCAATGAGCCTTCACAACATCGTTGATGCCCACAAATGCGGATTTGCAGAGAACATGTACACAGACCCTGCGACACACACTTATATAGAAGAAACAGGCGGAGCAAACATCCTCTTCGTAACAAAAGACGGAAAGCTTGTGACACCTAAATCAAACAGCATCCTGCCTTCTATCACACGCCGCTCACTGCTTCAGGTTGCAAAAGACTACCTTAACATTGAAGTAGAAGAACGACAGGTAAACAAGAACGAACTTGCTGATTTTGCAGAAGTAGGACTTTGTGGAACAGCAGCCGTAATCAGCCCGATCGGAAAAATCGTAGACCACCACAAGGAAATTCTTGTACCGGCCGGAATGGATTCAATCGGTCCAGTTCTCGGAAAACTCCGCGAAACTCTTACAGGCATTCAGATGGGCGAACTTAAAGCTCCTGAAGGCTGGATTTACGAAATCAAATAAACGCACCCCAAAAGCCACCTGACTTTTGTGCCGGTCGCCTTTCCTGCGGTCTTAAAATCACAGCTCCATGAACTGAGTTGCGAAATCTTCCTCAAGCCAGAGGGACAGTTTTTCGGCGACATTCTGGATTTTCT
The DNA here is from genome assembly GCA_017390125.1 of Treponema sp. Taxonomy (GTDB): domain Bacteria; phylum Spirochaetota; class Spirochaetia; order Treponematales; family Treponemataceae; genus Treponema_D. The sequence continues at coordinate 2,125 of JAFPCT010000102.1, read as the reverse complement.
GCTTGCGGCCGCGGCCTGTAATTGAGCATTCCCAGACTACGGCGACACGCCAGCCTTGTTCGGTAAGGGTGCGGATGTCTTTTTGGTCGCGCTCTTTGTTCCGGGTGAATTTTTTGAGCCAGAAATCTTGATTTGATTTTGGAAAGCGGAATTTGTCGCAACGGGCGGTGTCAGGGGATCTTAGGAAGGAATTTGCTGCTTGTGTTTCCTGTGGTGCAGGAGAAATTTGTTGCCTCTGGGCGCTCCACCCGTGTGCGTGCCAGAAGCAGCCGTTGATAAAGACGACTGCGTGATAATGGGGAAAAACAATGTCCGGGCTTCCTGTAAGCCTTTTGTCGTTCTTGCGGAAGCGGAAGCCGAACCGGAACAGCTGGGAACGGAGCTCGCGCTCTAATGTGCCGCCGGTGCTTCGGATTGCGGCCATATTTTTGTGTCTCTGCAATGGGGTGAGGGTGTCTGTACCGGAACCAAGGTTTATGCTGAAAATTTCTTTGTACGGGTGGCATTGCGCAATTGCGGCCCGGCAGATTCCGGCGCTTTTGGGAAGCTCAAGTTTTTTTGCGGCGGCAAAGGCTTTTTCAAACTGAGTTTTGTTCAATTTGAGCGCAAGGGCAATGTGGGGGCACCAGTTTTCGGGAAGATAATTCCGGTTTCCGCCCGGCTCAAAATAGGGAAGTAATTTTTTGTGCAGGTCCGCGTTGGCGTTCAGCAGGAGCTCTGATTTCTGAACAGAAAGAAAAATCACTTTGTCGCAAAAATTGTCCGCGCCGCAAAATGAAATATCAAAACCCCGGAGACCTGCGGCAAACTCTTTGAAAATTTTCTGGAGAAGCGGCACGTCCTCTTCTTTTGCATGAAACATTCCCAGGGTAATATGGGGGAGGAGAGGTACCGATGTTTCAGCCAGCGACATTGTAATGGAAGAAACTTGCGCTGAACAAGAATCATCGGGATAAAGCGAAACCGCGTATGTTTTGTGCTCCGGTGCGTGAGTCATACTGCGGATTATAGCATAAAAAATGAAAAAAGAAAAAAACACAATGCCGTTCATTGGCACTTTTTGGTGGTAGAATATAATCAAGAACTGGAGGTGCATATGTTTGTTTGGATTGTTTTTATTCTTATTGTGATTGTGGGATTATGCTCTTCTTCTAAAAATGATTCTTCAGGGAAAGGGAATTCCCGGAATGATAATTACCAGAAAAGTTTTGAAGGCTTTGACGACGGAAATCTCCCTGCAAAGGAAGACTTGGACATGCTTTTGGACGATCCGGACTCCGCGAGCTTTACGAAGACGAGCTGTACGACGAAGATTTATACGACGACGATGCCGACGGCCGTATTACGATGCGGATGAGATTGAGGATGAGAGGTATCATAGGGAAGAGGGGGGGATCGAACTGTTGCGGAAGATGTTTGATTAAGCTCTCGAATCGTGGTGTAGTACGAAACTTAAAATGTTTCGTGAAGACATGCTATTTCAGCCCTAAGAAAATGAAAATTGTGCTATAATACTCCCATGGCAAAAGCAAAAAAACAAGTAAGCTTCGAAGATTCCCTGTGGGGGGCTTGCGATAAACTTCGCGGAACTGTTGAACCTGCAGAATACAAGCATGTAGTTTTAAGTTTAATCTTTTTGAAATTTGTAAATGACAAATTTGACGCTCGTCGTGCTGAACTTATTGCAGAAGGAAAAGAAAAATATATTGATGTTCAGTCCTTTTATACGATGAAAAATGTTTTCTTCGTTCCAGAAGAAAGTCGCTGGTCATTTATCATTCAGAATGCAAAACAAAATGATATTGCTTTAAAAATCGACACAGCATTAAACACAATTGAAAAACAAAATCCTTCCTTTAAAGGTGCCTTGCCTGATAACTATTATTCCCGTCTTGGAATTGATGTTTCAAAACTTGCAGCACTTCTTGATGAAATCAACAATATACAGACAAATGAAGATAAAGAAAACGACATTATGGGGCGCGTGTACGAATACTTCCTTACAAAGTTTGCACTTCAGGAAGGTAAAGGTAAGGGAGAATTCTATACTCCAAAATCAGTTGTAAATCTGATTGCAGAAATGATTGAGCCTTACAAAGGAAAAATCTATGACCCTTGCTGCGGC
>JAFPCT010000101.1 GCA_017390125.1 Treponema sp. | reverse complement strand
GCCTTATGGAAGAAAAACAGAACGTACAGGACATAAACAGAGAATTCTATGATTTCCGTTATGAAGAAAGCGAAAAGGACTTTTACCGCATTGAGGCGGGCTTGAATCCGGATATCGTAAGGAAATTGAGCGAGGAAAAAGGCGATCCTGAATGGATGCGGGAATTTCGCCTCGCTTCTCTTGAACAGTACAACAAGATGGGCGTTTCCACAGACTGGATGCCGAACATCGAAGGGCTTCATATGGAAGACATTGCAACTTACGTGCGCCCTAAGACAAAGATGAGCGGCAGCTGGGAAGACGTTCCTGAAGACATCAAGGATACTTTTGAAAAGCTTGGAATCCCGGAGGCAGAGCGAAAGAGCCTTGCCGGCGTTGGTGCCCAGTATGACAGTGAGCTTGTATACCACAACATTCAGGACGAGGTTGCAAAGCAGGGTGTGGTTTACCTTGATTTTGAAAGCGCCCTCAAAAGCCCTGAATGGGGACCCATGGTAAAAGAATATTTCATGACCCTCATTACTCCAAAGGACCACAAATTTGCGGCCCTTCACGGAGCCGTATGGTCAGGCGGATCTTTTGTTTACGTTCCGAAGGGCGTAAAGCTTTCGTTCCCGCTGCAGTCTTACTTCCGTTTGAACGCAAAGGGTGCCGGACAGTTCGAGCACACACTCATCATTGTAGATGAAGGAGCGGATCTTCATTTCATTGAAGGATGTTCCGCACCTAAATACAACGTGGCAAACCTTCATGCCGGTGCAGTAGAGCTTTTCGTAAAGAAAGGGGCACACCTGCGCTATTCAACCATAGAGAACTGGTCCAAGAACATGTATAACCTGAACACAAAACGTGCAAAGGTTGAGGAAGGCGGTTCAATTGAATGGGTTTCCGGTTCCTTCGGAAGTCATGTGGGCTGTCTTTATCCAGAAAGCGACCTTGTGGGCCGTGGAGCAAGGGCGGAGTTTACCGGTATTACTTTTGCCGGTTCAGGTCAGGATCTGGATACCGGTGCAAAAATGGTTCATCTTGCTCCTGATACTACAAGCCTTATCAATTCAAAGTCAATTTCAAAAGGCGGCGGAAAATCAACTTACCGCAGTGCTGTTTATATTGCAAAAAATGCTGAAAATTCAAAGGCAAGCGTTTCCTGTGAATCACTTATGCTGGACAGCGAGAGCCGCAGTGATACAATACCTGCCAACGTAGTCCTTACTGATAAGGCTGACGTTGGTCACGAGGCAAAAATCGGCCGTATTTCAAATGAGGCGATCTTTTACCTTATGAGCCGGGGAATAAGCGAGGAAGAGGCAAGAAGCATGATTGTCTCAGGATTTGCTAACCCAGTTTCAAAAGAGCTGCCTCTTGAATATGCTGTAGAAATGAACAATCTTATCCGCCTTGAAATGAAAGGCTCTATGTAGGAGGAATTATGGCTGACACACAGACTATACAGATAAACAGAATGCCTTCCGCTACCTGGAGCTGGCTCAAGATGAACAGCGCATCCCTGTCTCTTGATTATCTTTCTCCTGCAGAAAACTTGATTCCTGCCGCAAGAGGGACAGAAGGGGTTTCCTATGCAGAGAACGGAGCTGAAGAACAGAAAAAACTTCCGGTTCTTGCAGGTGGTGCCGGTGAAAGCGCCGCAAGCCTTTTTGCATCTGCCGTTCCGGTTTCAATTGTCGCAAAAAAAGGTACTGCCGCAGAAAAACCTGTTGTGCTCTCATATGCACTTTCAGCAGGTCAGAACGGCCTTGCCGCTCAGGTTATCCGGGCAGAGGAAAATTCAAGCCTTACGGTAATAATCCTGTGTTCATCTGAAAAAACTGACGGCGGATTCAACGCCTTGAAAACGCAGATTGTAGCAGAGCCTTATGCAAAGGTTCACGTAATAAAGGTTCAGCTTCTTGGCGAAAAATTCGTTCAGATTGATGATACAGAAAGCCGCTGTGCAGAAAATGCTCATATCGAGGTTACCCATGTTGTGCTTGGCGGCGCAAAAACTTATGTGGGCGTCGGAAATGACCTTGCGGAATACAAGGCTTCCTTCAAGTCCCGTCTTGCCTATTACTGCCGCAATGAGCAGGAGCTGGACATGAACTATGTCGTGCTTCATCATGGAAAGAAAACTGAATGCAGGATGGATGTAGGCGGAACTCTTACAGATTCATCTAAAAAAACTTACCGCGGAACAATTGATTTTAACAAGGGTTGTGCCGGCAGTAAGGGTGTAGAGCAGGAAGAGACACTGCTTCTTTCTGAAAAAACAACAAACAATTCGATTCCGATAATTCTCTGCGATGAGGAAGATGTTTCAGGAGAGCACGGTGCTTCAATAGGCCGGCTTTCCGATGAAATTCTCTTCTACATGAAAAACAGAGGAATTGGAAAACAGGCCGCTGAAAATCTTATTGCCCGGGCAAAAGTTCAGAGTACGGCTTCATATATAAATGATGAGGAAGTTCTTTCCAAAACGGAACTCTTTATGGATTCCATTTTCGGGGAACTTTAAGCAAGAGGAATTATGGCCTTTAACTGTAAATCTGATTTCCCGATTTTCTCAACAGAAGAAAACCGGGGCATAATATATTTTGACAATGCAGCTACAACTCAGCGTCCACGCAAAGTTATAGAGGCTGTGAAGAGTTTCTATGAGCATGAGAACGCAAATCCTCTGCGCGGGCTTTATGATTTGAGCGGAAGGGCTACTGAGGCCTATGAGTATGCCCGTCACACTGTTGCTTCGTTCATCGGAGCAAAAGACTGTGAGATAGTTTTTACCCGCAATGCCTCTGAATCCCTGAACCTTGTAGCCTATGCCTGGGGCCTTGAAAATATTCACGAAGGCGATGAGATCGCGGTTTCTGTTACGGAGCACCATTCCAACATTCTTCCATGGCAGATGCTCTGTCAGGAGAAAGGCGCCCGTCTTGTATGGCTTGAGCCGGACAAAGAGACCTGTCTTTTTCCGGAAAGTGAATTCAAAAAGATTACAGAAAAAACAAAGATTGTTGCCATAGCACAGGTTTCAAACGTACTTGGAATAACTCACCCGGTTCAGAAATTTGCAGAGCTTGCCCACAAAGTCGGTGCGATTGCTGTAATTGACGGCGCTCAGTCAGTTCCTCACATGAAAGTAGACGTAAAGTCTCTGGGGGCAGATTTCTTTGCTTTCAGCGGACATAAGCTTCTTGGCCCTATGGGAATCGGCGTGCTTTACGGCAAAAAGGAGCTCCTTGAAAAAATGCGTCCTTTCCTGCGGGGCGGCGAAATGATTGAATACGTTACCCGGGAAAGCGCTACATGGGCAGAGCTTCCGCATAAATTTGAGGCCGGTACAGTAAATGCTTCCGGGGCGGTCGGACTGGCTGCGGCAATTGACTACCTGAACGAAATCGGACTGGAAAATATTCAGGCTCATGACAACGAGCTTGCAATCCGGCTTATTGAGCAGATGAAGAATGTTCCTCATGTCCATATAGTTGGAAATTCAGATCCGGAAAAACACTGCGGAATCGTTACCTTTACGATTGACGGTGTTCATCCCCATGATATTGCAAGCCTGCTTGATACAGAAAAGATTGCAATCCGTGCAGGGCATCACTGTGCCCAGCCGCTGGGCGCATATCTCGGTCTTCCGGCAACGGCTCGTGCCAGCGTTTACCTTTACAATGACGCGGACGAAGTGGACCGTTTTGTGGAAGTTCTTTCAAACATCAGAAAAATGAGCGGATACAAGGACTAAAAAATGGATACACAGGAACTTTACAGAGAAATTTTGAATGAGCATAATATAAATCCCTCTCACAAGACTGATCTTGAGGGCGCTACTCTTACTCTTAACGGCGTAAACCCAAGCTGCGGAGACAACATCACCCTTAACCTTAAGGTTGAGAACGGAAAAATTTCTGACGGTTCATTTACAGGAAGCGGCTGCGCCGTAAGTCAGGCAAGCTGCGACATGATGCTTGACCTGGTCATCGGCAAAACCGTTGATGAAGCCATTCGTCTGAACGACATCTTCATGGGTATGATCCGCGGCGAGCTTTCCGATGATGACCTTGAGGAGCTTGACGAGGCTGCCTCACTTAAGGACATTGCAAAGATGCCTGCCCGGGTAAAATGCGCAGTGCTTGGATGGCGCACGATGAAAGAAATGTTTGAGACCAATGCCGGCTGCAAAAGCTGCGGCAATCCTCACTGCGGAAAATAACTGACACATTCCTTTGTTTCTGATATAATTTACTCATGAATATTTGTAAAATACAGTGCGTCGCAAAAGAGGGAGCAAAAATTCCTGAATACAAGACTGCTGGTTCTGCTGGTGCAGACCTGCAGGCATATCTTGAAGCCCCGGTTGTCATTAAACCTGGAAAAAGAGCTATGATTACAACCGGACTTTTTTTTGCTATTCCGGAAGGTTATGAGATTCAGGTGAGCCCTCGTTCTGGCATTGCCCTGAAGAACGGAGTTACTGTTCTTAATACTCCTGGCACAATAGACAGCGATTACCGCGGAGAACTCTGCGTTATCCTTATAAATCTGGGCGAGGAGGATTTTACTGTTTCAAACGGTGACCGCATTGCTCAGATAATCGTTGCGCCGGTAACGCAGGGAGAATTTGTTCTTACCGATAAACTTGATGAAACAGAACGGGGAGCCGGAGGATTCGGTTCTACTGGAGTAAAGGCTTGAGATTTTCAGACAATTTTCTGGATAAGCTTCTGGATTTCTATTCGGATGCAAAGAAAATTATTAAGGCAAAATTCTTTTCTCTTCTGGATTTTCTTTTCAGCTTGTATGAGAAGCATGCTTCCCGTCATGTGAGCCTCATTCTTGAAAAAATTGAATGGTTTCAGGTTAAATATCTTGGAAAAGGTCAGCTCGGAGATCACGTCCTCGTGCGCTATCTCTGCAAGGAACTGCTTCTGTATTTCGGCGTTTCTTTCCTTTTCTTCTTCATGATTTTTTTCGTAAACCAGATTCTTCTTCTGATAGGGGAGCTTTTAAAGCAGAGGGTTCCTTTCAAGGATACTGTAAGTCTTATGGTCTACACGCTTCCTTTTGTAATTTCCCAGTCTGCTCCTTTTTCCACCCTCGTAGGGTTCCTCATGTGCCTTGGACGCATTATGAGCGACAATGAGGTTCTTATAATCCGTGCTTCAGGACAAAGCTACATAATGATCATGATTCCGGTTTTCATGCTTGGAATTTTGATTTCCATAGCCTCGTTCTTTGTAAATGACTACCTTCTTCCGATCGGAACGATAAAATACAATCAGCTTTACCGCAAGATTCTTACTTCAAATCCTTCGGTTCAGCTTGAGCCGAATTCAATAAAATTCTTCAATAAATCAATTTTGATTACCGGCGACGTAAACGGCACGGAAGTAAGCGACCTGATTCTTTTTGATGAAAAGGGTGATACCCAGAGAATCATTGTTTCCGGAAAATCTAACCTTATTTCTGCAAGGGATGAAGGTGTTCTTATGCAGCTGAACATGAGGGATTCTGTTGTAACTTCCCTGGATACAAAAAAAATTACAGACTACGAAGTTCTTGATGCAAAAACAATGACGATGAATATTTTTGACTCCGCCATGCTGAACACTAATTCCAGAACTTCTCCCCGTGAAATGACATCTTTTGACCTTGGGCGGCAGATC
>JAFPCT010000100.1 GCA_017390125.1 Treponema sp. | reverse complement strand
TTTGCACCGATGCCAAGACCTCTGAATCTTTCCTGAACATAAAAACTTGTCAAAACTACAATGTTATTAGTTCTGTTTGAAACCGGCGCTGACGTTATGCAGCCTGCGAATTCTCCGTCAAGGGTACGGCATATAAGTCCGCTTTGATTTTTTTCTTCTCCGCTTTCAAAATTCTGAAGCCATAACTCAAAAAGTGCTTTCCCCAGCTGTTCGTCAATGCTGCTGTCAAATCCGCCGTTTGCTGCGTATGTAAAGTGAGAGACCAGCTCATCAAAATTTTCTGAACTGTATTCCAAAAACTGAAAGTCTTCATCAAGCAGGTTTTCGTTGTCTTCCGGCTCCTGCTCCAGTTTTTCAAGTCCCCAGATTTCCCGCAGCTGATTATACCAGTCGTTGATATACAGGTGCATCCTTGTGTTTTTGAAGGAATGCCATAATTTTTCAACTTCCGGATATTCTTTCAATGTGTTTTTAAAACTTCTGAAAACCCCCCTTCCTGAATGAAGAATGCGTTGCAGTTCATCTTTTGCAATCGGGGAATGCAAAGCGCTTACAAAGTCTTCCCTAAGCTTGAATCCATGGGAAGAAGTCCATTCAGGTAAAGCATAAAAACTGTCTTCATCTGCACTGACTTCTGAACTGGCAGGAACCAGGGACGCGTTTTCTGCGCGAACTAAAAATGTCTGTTCCTGATTTTCAAGTGCCTGCAGAATTTCTTCCGCAAGCTTTTCTGTCAGTGCAAACACCATTTATTTTTCCAAATCTTCGCGTTTAGTTACGATTTTTGAAACAAGTCCGTATTCGATTGCTTCTTTTGCATCAAGCCAGTAGTCGCGCTCTGTGTCTTTTGCAACCTGCTCAACAGATTTGCCTGTCTGGTCTGCGATTATCTGGTTAAGGATTGCCTTTGTTTTTTCCATTTCTTTTGCGTGGATTTCAATGTCTGTCGCAACACCTTTCATTCCGCTTGAAGGCTGATGGATAAGGTAGCGGCTGTTTGGAAGTGCCACACGGTTCTTTTTGTCTACGGCAAGAAGGATGAGGGCTGCTGCGCTTGCAATCAATCCCATTCCTACAAGTACAACCGGAGCTTTGATGAAACGAATCATGTCGAAGATTGCAAAGCCGGCGTCTACGTCTCCTCCTGGAGAATCGATGTACATATAGATTGTCTTTTGGCTGTCATCTGATTCAAGAACTAAAAGCTGGCGGACAATTTTTTCTGCCAGGTCTTTATTGATTTCGCCGGAAAGGATTATCTGGCGTGTTTTCATGAATTTTTCTGTAAGAGGATCCGGCATCTCCGGCATTTTTTTCTTTTTGTCCTCTTCTGCAAAACGGATTTCTTTCATTCGTACGTCCATTAAAAAATGATATATCTACAATATAGCGGAATCTTTGGGAGTTTTCAATTAAAATCACATTCCCTTTGACTTTGCTTCATCCCAGAAATGGTCCTCTTCCTTAAGGTGATCATTGTCCATTGGAATGCCGTTTTCCTGCATCTTCTGCTCAACGTATGTAAACCTGCGGTAGAATTTCTGGTTTGTGCGGTTCAGGGCTGTCTCCGGATCAACTCCGAGCTTGCGGGCATAATTTACCACTGCAAACAAAAGGTCTCCCACTTCTTCCTCCAGGTGAAGCTGAGCTTTGTTCTGCTCCTCTTCTGCATGAAGGGTAAAGGCTTCCGCTTCTTTTTTTTCAAGCTTTTCAAGGGAGCTCCGGGCCTCTTCCACTTCTGAAAGCTCTTCCCTTACTTTTTCTGTTACCGGACCCAGATCTTTCCAGTCAAAGCCCTTCTTTGCGGCTTTTTTCTGAAGCTTGAAGGCTCTGAGCAGGGGAGGAAAACCTTCCGGCACTTCATCCAGAATCGAAGATGTTTTTCTGCCCTCAACGTTTTCCTTGATTCTGTCCCACTGGCTTAAAACTTCCTGGGCGTTGCTTACTGCGGATTTTACTTCGCTTTTGCCTTCGCTCTGGGGCCATACATGAGGATGACGCCGGATAAGCTTGTCGGTGAGCTCCGTTATTGAATCTGCAATTGTAAAGGCGTTTTCCTGCTCGAACATGTAGGAGATCATCATGGTGTTCAAAAGGACGTCTCCAAGCTCTTCCTTTGCGTGCTCCGCATCTTCTTGACTGATTGCGTCTACGGCTTCAAAAGTCTCCTCAATCAGGTCACGGCGCATTGAAAGGGGAGTCTGGTCTCTGTCCCAGGGACATCCTCCCGGAGCCCGCAATGTCTGGATTGTTTCCAAAAATCTTCTGAAGGCATCTACAGCCTGTTCCCGTTTTTGTAAATCAGGTGTTTCGTTTATCATTTTGTTCCTCGTGGATGTTCGGACCGCTTATTTTGTTTCTGCGGCAAGTTTTTTCTTTCCCCATTCCTGAATGAATTTTGACGGATTCTTTGCAAAAAGAACCTTTGCAAGGAGCGCTGCTGTCTGAGGAAAAATCTGGCTCAGTATTATTTCCTGGTCCGGGGTGAATTTTCCGAGAACGTAATCTGCTATGTCCCGGTCGGTCGGCTTTGTAAGGCCGAACCTCAGGCGCCAGAAGTCTGCTGTGCCGAAAACCTGTTTTGTGGACCTCAGTCCGTTGTGTCCGCCGAGACCGCCGCTCCATTTTAAGCTTACGGTTCCCATAGGAAGCTCCAGCTCGTCATGAACAACCAGGGTTTCCTCCGGCTTTATTTTATAGAAGTTTGCAAGCTCAATTATGCTCTCTCCGGAAAGGTTCATGTAAGTTTCCGGCTTAAGAAAATAAATGCGGCTCATTTCTTCTGGAATGATTACAGGACTTCCGTCTTTTTTTGCAAGGATCCCTGTTTCTGCGCACCATGAGGCAAGCTGTTCCGGTTCGATTGCCGCATAGTTTCCCTTGAATTTTGACTGCCAGCTTAGTTTGTCCGCAAATGCAAGTGAAGATTCAAACTGCCAGGCTACATTGTGACGGGTTTTCTCATATTCACGCCCGTAATTCCCCAAAAATGCAACAAGTTTTATCATGGCTGCATTATATCAAAAATAAATCAAAAGGTCTTGTACATGTTTTTTTGCTGCCGTATAATCTCTGCATGTTCTTTCTTGTTGTCAGGCAGCTGGTCATAATGCTGCTGATTGCTGTTTCCGGATATATCGTTACAAAAGCATTTGGTTTCGGCGTAACCGAGCAGAAATTTGTGAGCAAAATCCTTACATATTTTATAAATCCCTGCCTTATCCTTGCCCGCTTTGATATGGAATTCAATGCTGAGCGGCTTAAATCTCTGGGGATTGTCATACTTATTGCCCTTGCGGTGCATTTTGCAATGATTCTGATTGCAGTGCTTTTCCTGGGCAAGCGCACTGCCGCGGACAGCGAGCTTGCGGACATTGAGCGGGTTGCCGTAGTGTTTACGAACTGCGGATTCATAGGAATCCCGCTGATTGCCGGAGTTTTCCCGGATTCGAACGGAGTATTTTACCTTCTGGCTTATATCGTCTGCTTCAACTTCCTGCTGTGGACTGTGGGCTATTACATGGTCTGCGGAAAAATAAATCTCAGGAACGTAATTACAAATCCGAATATTCTTGCCCTTGCAATCGGACTGCTGATTTTCTGCTTGCCCAAAACCCTTCCGACGGTAATTTCCCAGTCAATCAGTTCGATTTCTTCGATGAATACGTCAATGGCAATGTTTCTGCTGGGAATGCTTTTTGTTACTTTCAGGGAATTTAAAAAGGAATATCTCTTTCGTGCCCTTAAAATCTGCTTTTTGAAATACATCGTGATTGCCATTGTGGTGCTTGTGATTGTTTACTGTGCTTTCCGGCTCTTTCACAATGTTGAGGAAATCCGGCTTATCTGTTACGTCTGCTATATTGCGGCCCTGTGTCCGGTGGGAATGACGGTTTCCAGTTTTGCAGTTCTCTTCAATAAAGACGAATCATATACGGCTTTCCTTACATTAACCACTTCTGTCGTAAGTCTTGTTATGCTTCCGTTAAGCGTATTTGTTGCAGAGCGCATATTCTGAGATAACCTGTTTTTTAATTTTCTTCTTGACTTGCTTCGTACATGAATTAAAATATTCTGAACAGAGGACTTGCTTTGAGGTTTATCCAATACGCTAAGGAGTTTTTAGTTAGAATTACTAAAACTTCGCCATTTATCAAGGAATATCTCTTTCGTGCCAATTTAAAAAGCGGCATATACGTAGGAGTTATTGTCTCTGTTCTCGAAATATGGATGATAATTTCTGCGTTTACGGCAAAAGGAGACGCACATGTCATCCGGGACGGATATTGGATTCTGACCCATGTGGCTTCGTACATCTTCCTTCTGATTGCAGCTTCAAGCAT
>JAFPCT010000099.1 GCA_017390125.1 Treponema sp. | reverse complement strand
GCGCGCTTCAATAACCGAAGACCATGTCATAGAACCGGCAGCTCCTTTGAACGGAACTATAGTGTGCGCGGAAGGACTGTTTGAAAATTTTCCTGCAAGACGACAATTTTTAAAGCGCCCAGCTTCAGAAGCCCTTATGTGCAGGGGAACCTTTACAGAAAAAGCCCTTCCCCAGCCTGACAGAGCATTCAGATTTACTCAGGACGGAGAGCTTAAGCTTGACCTGCCTGCCGGACAGACTCTGTGCGAGCGCTTCGCCTCTGCCATGGAACTGAAGGAATCTCCTTCCCTTTTTTCTGAAATAACAGGACGTGCCCAGGGCTCAGACCCGGAATGGTCATTCAAAATCGTAATTGGAGAACCAGGTGTTTTTAGAAACACAAAAAAAGACATATACATTTTTGTAAACGGCAGGAAAATACAGGAGTATTCCCTTGTTCAGGCCATTGAATACGGAAGTCAGGGCTACTTTCCGAACGGAAACTTTCCGGTTGCCGCAGCATTCATAACAGTAAAGCCTTCAGCCGTGGACTTTAACATCCACCCGGCAAAAAAAGAAGCAAGATTCAAGGACATAGCCTCAATACATCACGGTATAAGCACCGCCGTAAAAGCATTCTTCCAGGAATACACAAACAGAACGATGAAATCTGCGGCAGAAAAAGAGACGTCCCGTGAACTTTTTTCGCCATATTCCCTCGCAGAACAGGCGCTTTCAGATTCATACGCAGAAGAACCTAAGTCTCTGTCCTACGGAATCAGGGAACGCTATTTCGGCGGAGCAAGCGAAAAGACATTCCTTAAAAACGCAAAAAATCCAGGCTGGAACGGCTTCTCATCAAAATCATTTCCAGAAAAAAAAGAGGTTCCGTACAGCGCAAGCCCAAGGAAGCCTTCTTTTTTTGATCTTCCAGCAGTCAACGTTCATACAGAAAAAAATGCAGAACCTGCTGAAAAAACAGGAAGCAGCCGGACAGAAACAGCTTCCGTCGTAAAGGCAAAAATGAAGGAAATAATCGGACAATACGAAAAGACTCCTTCAGCGGTTAAAGTCACAGATAAATCGGAACCGGTTCCTCTGACAGAACAGACCGGAGAAAAAGCCCGCTACATCGGAAGCGCCCTCGGTACATTCCTGATTGCAGAGCTCAAAAATACTCTTTACCTGATTGACCAGCATGCAGCCCATGAACGTATGCTTTTTGACAGAATAATGAAGAACCCCTCAAGCAGGCAGAACCTTTTGATTCCATATGTAATTCAGACAGAAAGCAGAAAAGATGATGAATATCTGGAAAGCATTCAGGATGAACTTAAAAAAATCGGATTTGACTGCACACACGACGGAAAGGGAACCTGGCGCTTTACCAGCGTTCATGAAAGGTGGGTCGGAACGGAAGACGAATTGAAAAAACTGCTTCTGGACAACAAGACAGAGCCCAGGGACATAATCTACGCCGTTGCGGCCATGACAGCCTGCAGAGCGGCAGTAAAAGACGGCTACAAGCTTGACCCGGCGGCCGCAGAAGAAATAATCAGCGGAGCATTAAGCCTACCGGACCCGCACTGTCCTCACGGCCGTCCCTGCTACACAACAATCACAAAGCAGAATCTCTTTGCTCTTGTAAGAAGGACGGACGCATAGCGCAGCCGGAAATTATTTAAGGGAACGCAGAAGGGCCTCAACCTCTGCCTTGCGGTGATCAGGGGCCTTAATCTGCACAACCTGAAGGTATTTTTCAGCCATGGCATTGTCGCCTAACTGCATAGTGACTTTCGCAAGCTCAATATAACCGTCCCAATTGTTGCTCTGCTGCTTGAGAAGCTCCTTGTATGTAGTCTGCGCATTGTCATACTGGCGGTCAGAAGCAAACGCCTTTGCAAGGTTAAAGCGCACGTCATTGTTCTTAGGATCAAGCTTAAGGGCAATCTGGAAATACTTTATAGAATTTGCATAATCTTCCTTTGAAAGATATGCGCTTCCAAGGTTGTTGTTTACCTCAAAATTATTCTTGTCCTGCTCAAATGCCTTTGAGAACAGGGAAAGAGCCATATCCGCATCCGGCGGATTCATGTCCATGTACATTACGCCAAGATTAATAAGTGTCTTCAGATGCTTTGGATTCAGTTTCAGGACTTCAGAATATTTTGTAATCGCCTCTTCTGTTTTTCCAGTCTTATCACAAATCAAAGCGTAGTTGTAAATGATGTTGGAGCGGGAATTAACGTCTTTCATTGAAGCACTCGTATCATAGGCTTTCTTTGCATACGAAACGGCATCATCAGTTTTTTTCTGCTCAAAAAGAACAGTTGAAAGGTTGTAGTAAGTGAGCGGATCATCCGTTCCTGCAGGAAGCATGGTAAGGGACTGTCTGAAAGCTGACTCAGCCTCCGGAAACTTACGCTCATTGCTGTAAACTGTTCCCAGTTCATTCAATGCGCTGCGGTTTGTATTGTTCAGCCGGACAACATTCCTATAGGCAATCTCAGCTCCGGAATAATCCCCGGTTTTCACAAGGATTCTGGCTTCCTCAAGGTAAGAATTCTCATGGTGGCTGTCTATGTCATGAACCTTTCTGAAATCTGCCAGCGCAGACTTTATGTCATTCAAACGCTTGTTTGTAATGCCAAGATTGTAGCGGGCCGGCGCATAATTGCCGTCAAGCTGGCATGAAGTGGAGAACGAATATTTTGCTTCCGTGAATTTCTTCATCTGGAACTGAACCCGTCCCAGATTATAGTAATAAAGGCTGTTGCTGTTATTGTTCTCAACGGCCTTTGTAAGATATTCAAGAGCCTTGTTGTAATTCTTCTTTCCGTATGAATCCATTCCAAGAATGTAAAGACTTTCAGAGGACTTCGGATCCAGGGAAACAGCCTTTTCAGCATACTGAACGGCCATGTCCTCAAGACGTTTTCTATCCTCAGCAGAAGAAGCTTTCTGAGAAGCTTCGTAGAGAAGCCCCGCAATTTCAGAATTCTTGCTAGCACTGAATTCCGGTTCATATTCCGGGTCACCGGAAGCAACCGGAAGATAAGACACAGCTTTTGAAAAATGACTGATCGCCGCCTCAACGTTTCCTGAGTTAAGAGATGATTTTCCCTGCTGTATTTCGTCATTTACGCCGGAAATTTCCTTTCGTACGGCGGCGTTTTTCTTCAGCTTGGCTTCCTCAGCCTTTCTTTTGTTTTCCTCTTCTTTTCTTCGAAGTTCCTCTGCCTTTTTTCGCTCGGCTTCTGCAGCCTTCTGCTTTTCCATCAGCTCTTCCTGACGGCGCTTTTCAAGGGCAGCCTGCTCCTGCTGTTTTTTAAGCAGATCAGCCATAGCCTTCTGAGCCTTTTCAGTTTCAGCGTTGCTTCGGGCAATCTGCTCCTTCATCATGTCCAAAGAGGACTGCATTGCATCCTGGAGCCCGTCCGTATCGACTGTTACATTTACGCTTGAATTTACAGAGCCGGAACCAGAACCTTCCCCGGAGACAGCCTCTGCCTTTGCAGCAAGAATTCTTTCCATCACGGCAAGCGCTTCCTTGTCCTCCGGATTCTCAAGCAGTATTGACTCAAGCTTGTCCAGAGCGCGGTCATACTCACCCTTCTCAAAATAAAGGTTTACAAGGGCAAGGGTTTTGCTTCTGGAATCCTTGGAACCAGAACCGCCTTTCAAAAGGGAAACGCCAAGACCTCCGGCCGCAAGCAAAAGCACCGCGGCAAGACAGGCAGCAGCTATTTTTCTTCCTCTGTTGTTTTTGTCAGTAGTGTTTTCCATATTTTTATCCTAATCCTTCCGTGTATGCTGCTATTCCAGCTCACTTTCATATTCGTAATCAAGAACATCTTCTGCACCGGCAGTCATGCTGGTGGAATCTGTCTGCTGCAGGGAAGAAGCCACGTCCTCAAGGAGCTTACGTCTTCTTTCCTCTTCCTCAGCCTTTTTCTCAGCAGCAAGCCTTGCCTGTTCTTCTGCCTGACGGGCAAGCTCTTCCTGAAGGCGCTGATTCTCTTCCGCAAGCCTGCGCTCCTCTTCCTTTATGCGCTCTTCTTCAAGTTTCTGAAATTTTATCTCTTCGTCAAGATATCCCAAAAGCTTTTCAATTGCTTCCTTCTGTGGATTCTCAGGATTACGTAGAAGAAAACTTTTGTAGTCCTCCGAAGCTTCCTGATACTTCTTAAGGTTCAGGCGCGCGTTCGCCCTGTTAAGCAAAGCCGGAAAATAATCAGGAGAAGCAGCCAGTACAAATGAAAAGCAGTTCTCTGCCTTAGAATAATCCCCTTTCGCAAAGAAGACGTTTCCTTCGTTGAAGTAAAGCAGTTTTTTTCCTGCCCGGCCGTCCTTCATTCCTCGCTCAAAGGCGTCAATCGACCTGTCAAAATCTCCGGTCTGAAAATAAGCCAGGCCAAGATAATTGTATGATTCAGAGGAAACAGTTCCTGCCGCAATCTCGCTTTCAAGCAGGGCTATTGCCTCTGCAGGTTTATTTGACTTAAATGCCTTTTCCCCGGCGCTCTGAGAATGAGCATATACCCCGAGAAAAACAGAAGCTATCACAAAAAGAATTC
>JAFPCT010000098.1 GCA_017390125.1 Treponema sp. | reverse complement strand
TACAGAAGCTGGAATTTCATCATAGCTGCCGTTCTGCAGGAGCTGGATTGTCTTCCTGAAAATGAACGGGTTTCCCATTGCTCCTCGTGCAAACATAACGCCGTCGCAGCCTGTCTGCTCAAGCATCTTTTTTGCGTCTTCCGGCTTGAAAAGGTCTCCGCTTCCAAAGACAGGCACTTTTCCTTCCGCAAGTTTCACAAGGTCGGCAAGCTTGGTCCAGTCAGAAAAACCTTCATAGCCCTGGGTTCTTGTGCGTGGATGCATTGTGATTGCATCCGCTCCGTTTTCCAGTGCCGCGGCTGCAGCTTCTTTCCATGTGATTGTGACGGTATCCCAGCCGGAACGGATTTTTACCGTAACGGCGCATCTTCCTGCCGCCGCTTTTTTTACGGCCGCAACAATTTTGCCCAGCCGCTCCGGGTCGCGTGTAAGAGCAGAACCGGCTCCTGTTTTTATGATTTTAGGAACGGGACATCCGCAGTTTATGTCTATTGCTTCGCAGTTTGTTTTTTCAAGGACAATGCCGGCGGCTTCTGCCATTACGCTCTCTTCGCCGCCGAAAATCTGTACAGAATATGCTTTTTCGTTCGGGGCTCTGGCCATGAGCTCCTCAGTCTTCCAGTTGCCTCGTACAAGAGCTTCTGCGCTCACCATTTCCGTGTAGGTGAAGGAAGCGCCCTGTTCAACGCATATTGAGCGGAACGAACGGTCGCTGTAACCGGCTACCGGCGCAAGAAAGAGGTTTCCGTTTAATTCAGTTTTTCCGATTTTGACCGGGTGATACAGCATATTATTCCGGGAGCTTGAAAACTTTGCAGCTGTTTTTCCAGAGCTGGTCAGCAAGCTTTTCCAAATCCATATCCAGCATTTCTGCAAGGAATTTTGCAGTTGAAGTAAGGTATGCCGGCATAGTGCGTTTTCCGCGGAATTCTGCAGGAACCATGAACGGGCTTTCTGTCTCAATAAGGACGCGGTCAAGCGGAATGTTCATGATTGTTTCGTGCAGGTTTCGTGCATTGCGGTATGTCAGGTTTCCTGCGAATGAAAAATATACATTCATATCCAGACATTTCTTTGCGTATTCTGCATCTTCTGAATAACAGTGGAAAATTGCCCCTGAATCAGGAATGCGTTCTGAAAGCACGTCGAAAATGTCTTTTCCGGCATCACGGTTGTGGATGATTACAGGAAGGTTGTGCTTCTGCGCGAGTTCCAGCTGAGTAATGAAAAGTTCAATCTGACTTCTTTTGTCTCCGAACTGCTTGAAGTAGTCCAGACCTGTTTCTCCAACGGCAATTACATTCGGGTTGGAGAGATATTTTTCTATTTTATTGATGTAATCGCTTCCTGGGTTTGTAACTTCTGAAGGACCAACTCCTACAGCATGGTAAATTCCAGGAATTGACTTGAGTTTAGGATAAACCTTCTCAAAATCGTGGAGACTGTTGTTTATACTTATAATACGTGTAACACCAGCCTGCTTTGCCTGCTGAATTACGCGTAATTGTTCTATAGGGTCATCGTATATAAGCCCGATGTGAGCGTGAGTATCAAAAAATTGCATGGCTTTTCTTCCAAAAGGTAATGTTGTTAAGACAGGCTTGAGCACCAGAGCTGCCCCTTGCCCCTAAAGAAACGTGTTTTTTTTATTCGTTTCTACCGATAAAGATAATATAGGTTTTTCGAGTTGTCAACATTAGGGAAGAAGCTTTACTTTTCATTGTTTGACATTATTTTAATCAGTATGCTATACTACAAAACAGTTTTTGCATAATCACAGGATAATTTTTTTAGGGAAGTGAAAGTTGGCAAGATCTCAAAAATACAAAAGAATTGAAAAGAAGATTGCAACAAACGTACATTCTGGATTTGTCGCATTTTTTAAGGCCGCAGGCTCTTTCTTTTTAAGAATTTTTAAAGTATTTGACAGCAAACTGACAATAATGATTGTTCCTCACTCGCAGAGCAAAGTTATAAACTTTCAGACAAACGTGTTCGCCCTTTGTTCAGGACTGGTTCTTCTGATTGGAATTGTCGCTTCATTCTTCTATTTTAACAGACATGCAGTTCTTTCCAGCATGGAGATTTCAAGTCTCATGAACAAGAACCGCGAGACCCTTGCAAGTCTTGACGAGCTCAGGGATGAAAATACAAACCTTCTTCAGGCTGCGAAACGCTTTCAGGCATCACTTTCACAGAGCCTTGCCCTTCTTGGTCTGGACAAAAACAGCAATGTAAAACAGTCTTCTATAAACAACGGTGACCTTTCGTCACTTTTCAGCTCAAGAGATTCTGCAAGCGGTGTAGTTCGTGAATCTTCGGACATTCGTTCTCTTACAGCTTATCTTGAGGATGCCGTACAGCCTATTGAGCAGATTGGTAAGATGCTGGACAACCAGAGCTCGCTTTTCCGCGAGATTCCTAACATCTGGCCGGTAACTCATCCTAACGTACATATTTCACAGCAGTTCGGACCTACAATCCATGCGATTACAGGTCAATGGTACATTCACAAGGGAATCGACTTTTCTACATGGAGATGCGGTGACCCTATCATGGCAACAGCAAACGGTCAGGTTGTAACTGTAGGTTATGACGCTAGTTTCGGAAACTATATAATCATACGTCATAAACACGGTATGTACACGCGATATGCCCATATGAGCGCAACTCGTGTAAAGAAAGGTGAATTCGTAAACCAGGGTCAGGTTATCGGTTACATCGGAAATACTGGTGTAACCACAGGTCCTCACCTTCATTATGAAGTTCATATTGGTTCGGACGTAGTAGATCCTGGAAAATACATCAACGTAAAACTTTCAAAATAAAAAGTAAGTAGAATAGAATGGCATTCAGAGCAGACGATATTTCAATCAATACATTAGTCGGAAACGGTTCGTTCATTACAGGAAACCTTAAGGTGAACGGATTTATCCGTATTGACGGCGATATTGATGGTGATCTGGAAACTGACGGTGCTGTGATCATAAGTGAGCGGGCAAGAATCCGCGGAAATCTTGTTGCAAAATCAGCCATCATCGGCGGAATCGTGCTGGGTGACGTTACTGCCCGGGAAAGCGTAAAGCTTCTGTCTTCATCTGCCGTAATCGGAAACATAATTACAAGAAAAGTTCAGATGGAAGACAAGGTTGTTTTCCACGGACATTGTATTTCAATCGAAGATGAGCCGAAATTTGACGAGGAAACCAAGAAGTTCCTTCTGGCAAAGGCAATCAGGGATAAGGCAGTTCTTTTATGAATTCCATAGATTCGCTGAATTCTTCGCTTTTTTTCTCAGCTGCGGCAGCGGCTTCCAGAGAGGCTCAAAAAAATCAGGACAAGTCAAAACTTTCAAAAACGAAAAAAACTGCATTTTCTTCGATGGTGGAAAAGTCCCAGGAGATGGAAAGTCTTGCAAGCGCAGGGCTTCCGGTTGAAATTGCAGGGCTTTCTGTTGAGGACGCTGTAAATTTCCTTAAGGATGCGGTTGATATTGCCGCCGAAAAACTTGAGGAAAATATGAGCTCTGAAAATTTCCAGAAATTCAGAAAGTCTGTCGGCCAGTTCTTAAAGTACGTTCAGAAAAATAATTATGAGATTAAAACCAAAAAACGCTTTGGCGAGCGGCATATAAAAACTGTTTTTTTTGAAGAAAAACGCAAAAAAGACCCTTATGTGCAGATTCATGTAATTGATCAGGAGCTTGATAAACTCGCCGCTATGCTCATGCAGAAACATGGGGATAAAATTCAATTTATGAGCAAAGTTGACGAAATTAAAGGTCTTTTGGTGGATTTTTTGGCGGTTTAAGCTATAATTTAAGGTGCATATGAGTGACATTTTTGAAAACGATATAGACGATGAAAATATAAACCTTTCTTCTCTTGAAGATTCTGACGCTTCTGACAGCGGCGAAGATCTTGTCTTTGACACTCCGCTTTACTGTCTGCGGCTGGAATATTCATTTGAGAACATCTACGCCCGCAACGACAAGAAAGTTGATTTCCGACTTGGTGAATATGTAATCATTCCTACAAGATACGGAAAAGATATGGCCCGTGTTTCCGGACTTTCAAAAAAGCCGATGGGGGTAAAATCTGCCGACATTGTCGCTATTGAGCGAAAGGCAAACAAGGATGACCTTGCAAAAGCTGAGGAATACAAAAGAAAAGAAAAGGAAGCTTTTGCCGTTTTTAAGGAAAAGGTTGCGCTGCACAAGCTGGATATGAAGCTTATTACCGTGCATTTCCTTATTGATGAGCCTAAGGCTCTGTTCTTCTTCAGCTCTGACAACCGTGTTGATTTCCGTGAGCTGGTAAAGGATCTGGTAAGCGTATTCAAGATGAGGATTGAGCTCCGTCAGATTGGTGTGCGGGATGAATCCAGAATTGTGGGCGGTCTTGGCGTTTGCGGACGACCTTTCTGCTGTCACAGTGTAAGTGACAAGCTGCGTCCGGTTTCCATAAAGATGGCAAAAGACCAGAACCTTTCCCTTAATTCACTTAAAATCAGCGGCCAGTGCGGACGGCTCTTGTGCTGTCTTTCCTACGAATTCGACTGGTACAATGAAGCCCGCCGAAAGCTTCCTAATGAAGGAATCCATATTTACTACGACGGAACGAACTTTAAAATCACGGAAGTAAATCCAATTACATCAATGATCAAAATGTACGGCGAAGACGGCCGCATTCTTGAAGTGAATGCAAAGCGCTTTGTTCGTGAGAACAATAAGTGGAAAATTGAATAGTCAGGAAATGATGCAGATCATGCGTTCTGCATCTTCTGCAAGAGGCTCTTTTGCAAAGGAGCCGTAGAATTCCACAGAAGAAAATCCTGCCTGTCTGCTGAATTCCTGGATTTCTTTTTTTGAGATAGGGTAAAACGGAACTTTCTGCATAATCGTAAAGTCCTGTTTCTCGTCGTACTTTATTTTCTGAGAAACAAAGGCATCTCCGTTTTCAAAAAAATCAAAGACAGTTAAAAAGGTTTCTCTTATTGTGTGTATCGGAGCAGGGTTTCTGCCGGTTTTCTTGAAAAAGTCATAGTTGTAAAGGACAAGAATCAGTTTTCCTTCTTTTGAAATCAGCTGCTTTATATTGCAGAAGAATTTCTGAAGTTTTGACCTGTCATTTCCCAGAGGAATCCGGGAATCAAAATTCATTATTATGTTGTAAAAGCCTTTTCCCAGATATTTTGTAACTTCGGAAATCGAAAGCTTGAAAAACCTCACTGAAAGAAGCTGAGTGCGTCTTTTAAGGGTTGCAGAGTTCAGAAGATCCTGGAGCATTTCCGTTCCGGTTACGTCAAAGCCGTTTTTTGCCAGAGCAAGGCCAAGATTTCCTGTGTTGGAGCCGATATGCAGAAATTTAGCTGGTTTTGGATAATTTTCCGCTGTTTTTATAAGGAAATCAAACTGTTCGTCTGAGACAGGAAAAATGTCGTCGTAAGATTCTGAAAAATTTCGCATAAGCCAACAAAATTAAGCGAAAAAGCTTTTCCTTGGTTATTCATCAACAGACTGCAAATCTGTGATAGATTCTGAAGAGTCTCTTTTTCTTGTTGCCGAAGTAAAGAGCTTGTTCAGAAGATCCGTACAGTTTTCAACCATTATTTCGTATATTTTTGGTATTAGAAGCTGTTTGTTTACAGCGTCCACTCCGCTTTGACCTGATTTTGTCTGGAATGCAAATACAAACAGGGTTCCGGTTTCAACTGCGCGGGTCATGTAGAGAACTGCGTCCGAACGGAATCTCAAGCCGTGGATTGTAAATGCAATGTCCGGAACTTTCTCGTAGTCCGCAAGCTGAAGCTGACCTTCCGGCAGTACTGCAGAAAAATGCGAGATGCTTATGTCCGAGATGCGGCTCTGTATGATTGTCTGTCCGTCCTGAGAGAACTGGAACGAGCAGTTGTTTGAGCATACGGCACGAACATTCCTTCGTCGTCCCATAGCCTGATTTGCATATAAAACCTGCTCAATGAGCTGGAAATTGTTTTTCTTCTGGTATTCAAGCTGAATGCATCCGCACTGAATTCCTATTGAGTAAAGATACTGTCTTTCAAGGGCCTGTCGTTCTGAAAGAGACTGACGTTTTGCGTACAGAACTCCGAAAAGGGCATTAGGATATTTTTCCTGCATGCTCTTTATCAGGTGCGGCCATGAAGTTCCCTGAATTGAAGAATCAATATTGAAAAACAGGATTGAATCCTTGAATACAGACAGAATGATGTCTATTTTCACTTCAATAGGAAGAAAGATGTCGGTGTCGATAAAGTAACATTCGTAGCCAAGTGCAAGGTACTCTTCAAGATAAGTTTGAGGAAACAGGGTTTTGTCCGGTGCAATGAAAAATGTTTTTCGTCCCTTTATAATTTCTTCAATCAGGTTATTGCTCATGCTTGCTCCAATCTAATTCTCTTCGATTTTTACTTTTTTATTTTTAAATCTTATTAATTATAACATATATTTAAAAAAAATACAGAAAAAACATTTCAAACAGAGCATTTTTTTTGTATTGAAAATTGGCATTAATACAGGTATACTGTTGACGTGTCGACTTTATATGTAGTTGGAACCCCTATTGGGAACCTTGGAGATATTACTTACCGCGCTGTTGAAACTTTCAAAAATGTTGATGTTATTGCGGCAGAGGATACCCGCCATACATTGCAGCTTCTGACACACTTTGAAATCCGTAAGCCGCTTGTTTCCTGCCGCTCTCAGAATGAGGAGTCTGCTGCAGAGAAAATCATTGCCCTTATGGATGAAGGAAAGGATATTGCATACGCAAGTGATGCGGGAACTCCCGGAATAAGTGATCCTGGTGCTGTGCTTGCAGGTCTTGTACGTAAGGCCGGGCATACAGTTGTTCCGATTCCAGGGCCAAGTGCTTTTGCTTCCCTTGTGAGCGTTGCAGGTGCCGGTGGAAAGACCTTGATTTTCGAAGGATTCCTTTCGCCAAAACCGGGAAGGCGGCGCAGCCGGCTGAAGGAGCTTCTGCTTACCGGAGATGCAATAGTTTTGTACGAAAGTCCGTTCAGAATTGTAAAGTTGCTGACGGATATTGCCGATATTGATAGTGATCGCCGCGTGGTGGTCGGAAGGGAATTGACCAAACTGCATGAGGAAATTATCGAAGGTTCTGCTTCGGAAGTCAGAGATGTTTTTTCTGCCAGAACTTCAATAAAAGGAGAATTTGCAGTTTTCATTTCCGGTGTAAAAAAAGTTCAACTTTCTGATGATTCTACCGATAATTAATGTGTAGAGGGGCAGGACGAAAATGATGATAAATAACATTAATGTTGAAAGAGTAAATGCTCTCAACAATGTGCAGAACACAAAACGCACAGGCAACGCAGCAAAGTCAACCTTTGGCGAAGATTCAGTTTCAATCTCGAAAGAAGCTCTTGCTAAGGCTGATGAATTCTACATGAAACAAGTAGCTGCCGAAACACCAGATGTTCGCGCTGACCGTGTCGCTGAAGTTAAAGCTAAGTTACAGGATCCAAACTACTTGAACAATGCAGTCATCGCTTCTGCTGCTGACAAGATTATGGAAAGCTTTGGCCTTTAATCAGCCAAAATACAAAATTTATTTTTACTGAATATAAAGGACGGAATGGAAATTCCGTCTTTTTTGTTTTAATATGCCTTTATGATTGAACCACAGAAACTGTATCAGCTTTCAGGCGGACAGAAACGCAGGAAGCTTGCCCTTACATTCGGCGCCCTTGAGCGTGATATTGCAGGAATTCCAGAAAAAGGAATGGAATACAATTTTAAAAATATGTCCAGGGCCGCATATACTAAGAAAATTGCTGAAATAGTGCTTGAGGATCCAAAACTTGCGAAGCCGGCCTATGATGAGCTTTTTGCACTGGTGAACGCGCCTGATTTTGATGAGCGCCGGGTCTGCAATTGTGCCCGAAATCATCTTCTAGAGATAATAGGAACTTTTCCTGCCGAATGGGATCTGGTTATTGCCCCTCATGAAAATCCGCTTATGGAAGACGGCACTGTAAAAGAGCGAAAATTCTATCCGGGAACGGCAGTTTATGCAGAGGATATTCGCTCGCCGTTTAATCTTGGTTCGATTTTCCGGACGGCAGAGGGTATGGGTGCTGAAAAAGTTTATATTTCTCCCGGATGCGTTGACCCTGAGCAGCCTCGTGCAGTGCGAAGCGGAATGGGATGTATTGAAACCATGGGATGGGAAAGGCTCCCGGTTGAGCGGCTTCCGGAAGATGTGCCGGTTTTTGCACTGGAGACAGGCGGTACGCCGATTGATGAATTTCAATTTCCGGAAAAAGGTATCTGCATAATCGGTTCGGAAGAGCTTGGTGTAAGTCCTCAGGCTTTAAGGCGTGCCACATACGGAACGGTAACGATTCCGATGACAGGGCTTAAGGCCAGCCTTAATGTAGGGGTTGCTTTCGGAATACTGATGCAGAAGTGGTGCGAGGCGCTGAAATAGTTTCTGCTCAGACGATTTCCATCTGTTTTTTGAATGCGGCTTCCAGCTTGTCGCTGATTTTCTGGAACTGCTCTTCTGTCTTGATACCGAATGAAGTCAGCAGGTTGCCGTCAATCTGATAGAATTCAATTTCGCGCTGCTGGAAATGAGTCATAAGGTCTGCGATGTAAACTACTGACGAAAGCCGTCTGAATTTCTGAGGACAGTTGTCCGGTGCGTGATGAAAACGAATCACCGCAATGATTGATTCCGAGAAGTTCCATTTTTCTGCAATTCGTGCCCCGATTTCCCCATGGTTTACGCCGGAAAGTATTTTTTCGAACAGTTCTGAATCAATACCCTTTGCGAAGCAGGCTTTCTTTACGTTCTCAAGGAAGTCCGGATGAGCTGATTCATATACGATTTTTCCCATGTCATGCAGAAGTCCGCAGATGTATGAGTCTTCGACTGTGATTTTGTCGTCAGAGCAGAAATTTTTTGCCAGGTTGTATGAATAGAAAGCTGTCTGATAGGCGTGCTTCCAAAGGTTTTCGTTGTTTCCGCCGATTTCAGCGAAGGCTTTAAGTGATCCGACTGTAAACAGGATGTTCTTGATTCCCCGGATACCTACCATCTTTACGGCTTCGGCAATGTTTTTGCAAGGGCTTGCAAGGGCGAACGCGGCTGAGTTTACCTGCTTTAAAAGCTCTGCAGTAAGACCTACGTCGTTGCTTATCTGGCGTGCGATTTCCGACATTTTTGTGTCCGGATCGCTGAGAAGCTTGTTCAGCCTTGCGATGTTTTCCGGGAACTGCGGCAAATCGTCTATTGATTTCTTGAATTCATGGGAAATTATATCCAGGTCAGTTGAAGTCTTTGCGCTTACCGGAAGAATTATTCGGTTTATTGTCTCTCCGTTCTCGCAGATAATCTGGAAGTTCTCTTCGGTCATTCCGATTTTTTCCAGCATGAGTATCATGATAATAAGCCCCAGACCGGCGCCTTCTGTATCGTCAAGAATCTGGTTCAGGGCGTCATCGATGGAAGTATACTGCTGTACGCGGCTCAGCTTGTCGTGAATGCGCTTGTATTCAAAAACGGTAAGAGCGGAGTTGTTATGGACTTCCATCTTGATTTTGTTATTGCGGAACTGAAGGACAAGTTTTACATAAAGTCCTGCTCTTTTCTGCTTTTCAAGATAGTAGGCGATGTTGTTCAAGGTAATGCGCCTGAAGTCCTGCATTCCCTGTTCGTATTCGTCAATATCGTTTATATCCAGACCCTTTTCCTTGAAATAGATTCGTTTTGTGTTTGCTTTTTTTGCGTTGGTAATAAGTTCCTGCTGGCAGTATGAGAGATACTGGACCATGTGTTCCTGTCCAAGTTCTTTAAGGAAACATTCAAGGATGTCTCCCATGTACATTTCCATGTCGTGAGGCAGTGTGTATGTTATGATTGTAAGAGGCAATCCAGAGGATATAGCCATCTTGATTTTTGCAGTATCTACTGAAACTTTTCTATCTGCCATCGGCATTTCCCATCACCAAAACTTAGGACATTATTTTTTGAAATACTCCAACGATTTTATCACATTTCTTTTTTTTTATAAAGTAAAACTGTCGTGCATTTGCTCTTTTGTAAATAATTCTTTA
>JAFPCT010000097.1 GCA_017390125.1 Treponema sp. | reverse complement strand
GTTATAGTTCCGCCGTTGCTGTAAATGTCAAAGTTCACAGACTTTTCTACCTTCGAGATTTCTGCATAGAAATCCTTGAGGCTCTTTACAGACTTACCGTTCACAGCTGTAATCACGTCGCCAACCTGCAGACGGAGAGAAGCAGCAGGAGATTTTGCCATTACACTTGAAACGATAACTCCTTTCGCAGAATCCTCAATCTCAAACTTCTTTCTGGACTCTTCCGTAACAGGAACTACAGTGAATCCCGGCCACAACTTTGCATTGTCAGAAGAAACTTTTTCAGAACGTTCCTCGATCTTTACAGAAAGTTCTACTGCAGTTTCATTTCTTATTACATTGAATACAACAACTTTTCCAGCCTCAAGCTTTGCAACCTCGCGCTGAACCTGCTCCAGGTCCTTTACCTTATGACCGCTTACTGCAGTAATGTAGTCACCAGGCTTCATTCCACCTTTCTGAGCTGGAGAATTAAGGAATACCTGAGCAACAAGGGCACCGTCCTTATCCTGAAGTCCGAGGGCTTCCTTATATTCCTTTGAAGAAGGCATAAGGGAAACGCCAAGCCAGCCGTATACGATTTTTCCGCTGGTAATAAAAGAATCAATTGCGCTCTTTATGTTATTTATAGGAATTGAGAATCCAAGTCCCTGTGAACCACCGGACTGACTTGCAATCCATGTATTGATTCCGATTACCTCACCGTAAATGTTTACAAGGGGACCGCCGGAATTTCCCTGGTTGATAGCGGCATCTGTCTGGATAAAATCATTGATGTTTCCGATTCCGCTTCCGCTTCGTCCTTTTGCACTTACAATACCCTGAGTTACAGACTGGCTGTATCCAAGAGGAGCACCCATTGCAAAACAGATGTCTCCCTGGCGGACAAGGTCAGAATCACCTAAAGCTGCTACAGGAATCGTCTTGTCATCTGATTCAAATGAAACAAGGGCAATGTCCATACGGGCATCTGCGCCGATAAGTTTTCCTTCAAATTCACGCTCATCGTTCAATTTGATTGTGATTTTTGTAGCTTCACCTGCAACATGGTTGTTTGTAAGAACATAAAGAGTCTTGCCGGTTCTGCGTACGATTACTCCGGAACCAAGGCCTTTCTGCTCGTATTCACGGGTATTCCCCTTGCGTTTGCCGTCTTTGCCTGAGTCAGAATCCTCATCTTCAAATCCAGGAACACCGAAAAAGAATTTGCGGAAATCTTCAAAAGGATCCATCGTCTGAACGGTTTTTGTCTCTGTTACATCGACCTCTACTACAGCAGGAAGCAGACTGTCGCTGATTGCCCTGAAGGACTCCTGCAGGGCTTCTACAATTTTAAGGGAATCAGCAGGAACAATCTGAGATTTTGATTCTGCATATGCCGTGTCAGCGGAACCTTGAACACGGGTTCTGCTGCACGAAAATGAAAGAACTCCAAAAGTCAGCAATGCCGCACCGGCGATTCCAAATATTCGTTTTGTCCAAAGTTTCATTTTTATGCCTCCAAAGCATTCTTTTACGTCTCTTTAAAAATAATCAAATAAAACAGTTTTGGTTACAAAAAAATTACTTTCTGTAGTTCAGATCAGTAAGGATTTCCGTGTGGTCTTCAAAAACAGCAACAGTATGCTCCTCATGGGCAGAATATTTTCCGTCTTCTGTAAGCACCGTCCAGCCGTCATCAGCTGTATACACCTCAGGCACGCCAAGATTAATCATAGGCTCAATGGCAAGGACCATTCCCGGCTGAATACGCGGATTCGGCCCCCTGCTCGGACAGTTCGGAACACTTGGATCTTCATGAACATCAAGTCCTACTCCATGGCCGCAATAATCATATACAACACCGTAACCGTACTTTACAGCAATATCATATACGGCTCGGGATATGTCACTTATGCGGTTACCAACACGGCAGGCTTCAATTCCGGCAGCAAGGCATTCCAGAGTAACTTCATCAAGCTTGCGGACTTCCGGCTTTACGTTTCCCACAAGGACTGAATGACACGAATCACTTATAAAGCCGTCAAGGTCTATTCCAACGTCAAGAGAAACAATATCACCGTCTTTTATCACTCGTTTTTTTGACGGAATTCCGTGAATAACTTCATTGTTGATGCTTATGCAGGCAGCACCCTTGAAGTTTTCCTTGTACCAGGCAGGTTTTCCGCCGTGCTTTGTTATAAAATCAACAAAAAAATTGTCAACGTCTTTTGTCGTCATTCCGGCCTGAACAAGGGGAATAACGTGATTAAAACAGTCTGCCAGAAGATGGCAGGATTTTCTGATTCCATCAATTTCTTCACTATTCTTCAAACGAATCATATATATAACCTCTTTCTACATTATTTTTCTTTTTTTGAATGGGAAAGCTTCAGGGATTCTTCAAAACAGATTGCAGCGGTCTGAGCATCTCCCATTTTTTCATAAATTTCCGACATTACGCGAAGGAAAAAAGCATTGTCTTTTTCCGGAAAACCAAGATCAAGAGCCCTCTCAAACACGTCAAGGGCAAGCTCGTCGTTTATTGTATTGTAAATGTTGCGCCGCAGAATGCTGAGGGTAAATTCCATCACTTCCGGGAAAAAAATACGGAAATAATTATAGC
>JAFPCT010000096.1 GCA_017390125.1 Treponema sp. | reverse complement strand
GCCCTACATCAACATAAGCGTTCATAATGCGCTCTTTAAGCAAAGCTTCTACAACTTCCGTTATCTGACCGGAACGCTTTTCCGTGAACTGCATTTCCTTTGTAAACGTACTGAACAGCCCGAGAATAGGTGTGATTGCAAGAACATCGTTGTTGACAATCGTCGTATTAACATGCAGACCCTTCTCCAGCTTGTGTTCAAGGCGAAGCCGTTTGAGCCGCATGAGCATCATTGATTTGAGGGAACGGGCATCAAGCTTGCCGTTTCCAAGAAGCGGGAATTCATCAAAAATAAAGAAATGAGAAGGTATCTTGAATTTTGAAATCTTTGTCTTGAGGAAACTTATCATCTCCTCCTCATCGAAATGTTTTCCTTCATAAAGTACGATACAAGCTTCAATGCTTTCGCTGGTAACAGGATGAGGAGCCCCCATTACCTTAACTTCCTTTATGCAGTCCATTTCAATGATTTTCTGCTCGATTTCTGCAGGTGAAATGTTTTCACCGCTCTTGATGATAATATCCTTTATTCGACCGGTAAGGTGAAGGAAGTTGTCTTCATCGACACAACCCAAATCACCAGTATGAAGCCAGCCGTCCTTGTCGAAAGGCTGTTTTTCTGCAGGAAGCTTGTAGTAACCGTTCATAACGGCAAAACCTTTTACAACTACCTCGCCCACTTCACCTGTCTTCAAAAAGCCTTTCTTTTCGTCCCAGATGCGGATGTCCAGTCCGTCCATAAGCGTACCAACGGAAACCGCTCGTTTTTCAATAGGATCTGTAGGACTTGAATTTGAAAGCGCCGGAGAAGTTTCAGTCTGTCCGTAGGCGTTAAGGAATATTGCATGGGCAAATTTTTCTTCCAGACGCATGAAGAATGCCGGTGTGGAAACGCTTCCGCCGATAAGACAGATACGCACATGAGGAATGACCTTAATGTCAAATTCCGGGTGATCAACAAGAGCCGTATAGACAGCACCTACACCGGAAAGATCCGAAGTTCTATAAGTGCTTACAACTCTTACAATTTCCTCCGGCTTGATGAGCTCATGAAGATAAACGCTCAGCCCGTCGTGAATATACAGGCTTACAACCATAAGTCCGAAGCTGTGGAACAAAGGAAGCGTATTGCAGATTGACTCACCCCGGGCAGAAGCATACTTATCGCCATAGCTGATGCCGTCGTTTATGATGCCGAACTGAGAAAGCAGAACTGCTTTCGGCAGGGCTGTCGTTCCGGTAGTAAAGATGATTACAGCATCACGGCGAGGGTCATCAGAATTCGTAATGCAAGTTACCTTGCCTATGTCCGCATCTTCATTTATGAACGATTTGAAACCAGCAGAAGCCTCCTCATAGTTAAAAAGTTTCTCCTGAGAAAGATTCGAAAGCTCAGCAAGTTTTTTTGCGGCCTCAATGTCTTTTGTAAGCTCCCTGTTGTTTCCGTAAAAAATAAACTTTGAATCTGTAAATACAACAAGTTCCGAAAGGTCTTTTATAGGGAGACTGTAATTCAAAAGTACTGCAACAGCCCCTGCTTTTATGATGGAAATGTATGTAATGAACCAATCGGAAGAGTTATAACCCCACAAGGCAACATGGTCGCCTTTTTGAATGCCCATGGAAATTATTTTTGAGGCAAATACATCCGTAATGCGGTCAAGCTCTTTGTAGGTATAGCTGTGGTCTCCGCTGCATACTGCAACTCTGTCAGGAAATTTTACAGCATGCTCAGAAATTAACTTTGCATAAGTCGTATTCTTGATAATCATTTATATCCTCCTGTAACGCAACTTTAGAACTGGAAGTAGACAAACTCAGTTTTTCCTGTAACTGACAGGAATAAAATTGCAAATACTAAAACATAGTAGCAGGCCCAGCGTACCAGGACCGGCTGGCGTTTTATTATCTCATATCCGCGTTCTTTACGCGTAATAAAATCAACTGCAAGAAGCACAAAAACAAAGAACAAGGCTGCGGCAAAGTGCTTGATACCGTAACCGCTTACGCTTTCGTCCAGCACAAGGGCTGCACGGAATGCCTCGACAAACCCATGGGCACCGGCAGTAAGCACAGAGCCGATTTCTCCCGGAATCAGAAGAAGTTTCTGCAGTGCAACGCCGTAATCCGCCATGTTGTTCGCACGGAATACAATTGCCGCAAAAACAAAGAGCATGAAAGTAACAGCCATTTTTACAAACTGCCACGGACGTTTGATTCTAAGTCCGCCCTTTACGCTCTGGTCATAGGAACCAAGCCTGCAGGCAACAAGTGCTTTCCTTCTTAAAGGCGTAGTAAGAAGCCCCACGCTCTGGTAAACGCCGTGCATAAGTCCCCAGACAACATAATGCCATGCTGCACCATGCCAGAAACCGCTGACACCCATTACTATCATAAAATTAAGGCAGTGACGTGCAGTGCTGACCCTGCTTCCGCCCAGCGGAAAATACAGGTAATCCTTGAACCATGAGGAAAGGCTTATATGCCAGCGGTTCCAGATTTCACCAATTGATTTTGAAAAGAACGGACGGCGGAAGTTGCGCATAAGATCAAACCCCAGGATCCGGGCAACACCGATCGCAATATCCGAATAGCCTGAAAAATCACACAGAACCTGGAACGAAAAGAAAAATGCTCCCATAAGGATGGACGAACCAGTTGCAATTTCCATGTTGTTGTAGATTCCGTTTACGTAAACTGCAAGGCGGTCTGCGACAACGACCTTTTCAAAAAATCCCCAGGCAGCAAGTTTCAGGCCGCTGGTAATTCTGTCATAGTCAAATGAATGGTCAACCTTGAACTGAGGCAGAAGGTTTCCTGTTCTTTCAATAGGACCGGCCACAAGCTGCGGAAAGAACGTAACGAAAAGCGCATAGGTTATGAAATTGCGCTCAGCCTTAACTTTACCCTTGTAAACGTCAATTGAATAGCCCAGAGCCTGGAAAGTGTAGAATGAAATTCCGACCGGCAGAAGCACGTTCAGCGCAGGAACCCTTGCAGAAGAATTTGACTTTGAAAGGAACCAGTTCACAGTGTCGCCGGCAAAATTAAAGTATTTGAAGAAAAACAGGATAAGCAGATTTGAGACAAGGGAAACCGTGAGGATAAGCGGCTTATGCTTTTCGTGGCTTTCCATAAGGACGCCGCTGGAATAAGTGATTGCAACGCTTATGAGAATAAGAATAAGGTAAGCCGGTTCCCAGCAGGCATAAAAGAAAAGGCTGAAAGAGAGAAGCACAGCCTGAGTTACAATGTTTTTTTTGATTACATAAGAGCAGAAGAAATAAGAGAGAAACACAATCGGGAAGAAAATCAAAAATTGAACTGAATTAAATGCCATACATTTTCCTACTTTAAAATATTCTGCTTTCTGACTTTTGAGATTATGTCAGCAGTAAAAGCTTTTGCTCCCTCTTCCGACATGTGGGAAATATCCTTGAAATATGAATAATTGTGACAAAAATCTTCCGAGCGGGAATAATCGTACCACAGGCAGGACATTTCCTTTCTGTGCACTTCCATCAGAATCTTGTTGCGGTAAATCTCATAGTTTTCAAAGAAGCCGGTTTCTCCGTAATAAAGGCTGGTCAAATCCGGAACCGGACAAGTTACGACAACAGGATAAACCTTATGCTCATTGCACATCGTAATGATTTTCATAAGGTAACCGTAGTTGTATTCAAAACCTTCCTTGCCGTGATCCGGGAACATGGTCTCAAATGAATGCAGGACCAGCTCCCTTGTAATAGAAGCGGCGAATTCTTCATCGGTGCGTTCCTGCGCAGGAGCTGACTTTTTTGGGAAATAATGATCGAACACAGTTTTGAACGGATGAGCCTCACAGACAACCGGGAAAAATATCTGCTTGAGAGCATCAAAGAAATTATAGTTTTCAATGTTC
>JAFPCT010000095.1 GCA_017390125.1 Treponema sp. | reverse complement strand
GGCGTAGGCCCTTCCACTGCAAAGCTGTTTTCAAAGCTGAACATTTTTACAGTGGGTGACCTGCTGCGTTTTTACCCGAAAGACTACGAAGACAGACGGCAGAGGCTTTCAATCGATAAATTCCGACTGGGCAAAGTTCATACAATCGCCCAGGTCCAGGCCCATGAATTTTTCGGCTACGGAAAAATGAAAACCCTTAAAATCATCATTTCTGACGGAACCGCTTCTGCAAGCCTAATATGCTTCAACAGGACTTTCCTCCAGCATTCACTTCCCCAGGGATGCATAATCTGCGTGACAGGCACTTTTACTGAAAAATATGGGCAGATACAGTCAACGGATTTTGATGTAACAAAAATGGCAGAATTCGGAAGTATTTCTGAATTTGAAGGAGTTCCCCTGCCTGACTCCGCAATTCTTCCTGTCTACCACCTTACAGAAGGACTTACACAAAAAGCCGTTCGGAAAGCCGTAAAAACAGCCGTAACCCAGTATGCCCGGGGAATAGACAACGAAATTCCGGAACAATACATTCAAAGCCGAAACCTCTGCTCAAAGCAGGAAGCAATTAAGAACATCCACGAAAGCCAGGATCCTGCCGAGATACAAAAAGCAAGAAAAGCCTTGATCTACGAAGAGCTCTTCAATTTTCAGGCAGTAATAGCACGGCGTGCATTGAAACACAAAGGAGCTCTTCCTGACTCAAACCTCGATTCAGAAAAATCAACCGAAACATCTTTCTATGAGACAACCAGCCGTGAAGATTTTGAAAAAGAGCTTTCACCCCACCAGAAAGAACTGTTCCGAAGGCTTCCTTTTGAGCTTACGGAAGACCAGAAAAGAGTCATACTGAACATGAATGCTGACATAGACCGCGGCTTCAAGGAACGCAACGACATTCTGAACGCTACATTCTCAAAAAACAAGCCGCCGTTTACAATGCAGCGGCTCCTTCAGGGCGACGTGGGAAGCGGAAAGACACTCGTCGCTTTCTTTGCCTGCCTGAGGGTAATAAACTGGAAAGGACAGTGCGCCCTTATGGCCCCGACAGAAATCCTTGCTCGTCAGCACGCAGAAAACGCCGCAAAACTTCTTGAGCCGATCGGCGTCCGGGTTGCATTTCTTACGGGAAACATCAAGAATTCAGGAAGGACCCAGCTCCTGAAGGCTCTTAAAAACGGAGACATAGACATTTTAATAGGAACACATGCTCTTTTTTCAAAGAACGTAGTGTACAGAGACCTTCAGCTGGCAGTAATCGACGAGCAGCACCGTTTCGGCGTTGTTCAGAGGCAGGCAATCATAGATAAGGGAAGGATGACAGAAGGAAGTCCTTCAGTAACATTTGAACCCCATCTGCTGATGATGAGCGCAACTCCGATTCCCCAGACACTTGCGCTGACCTTTTTCGGCGACCTTGATGTAAGCACAATTCGTAGCCTGCCCCAGAACCGCAAGCCCGTAACGACCTATCTTGTCAGGGAAGGAAACGAACGCAATGCATACGAAGCAGTGAGAGAACAGCTGAGAAAAGGCAGACAAGCATATTTCGTTTATCCGGCAATTGATGCCGAAAGTATTTCAAAGGACATAAAATCCGCAGAAGAAAACTTCAGGAATCTGAGTCAGAACGTGTTTCCAGAATTCAAATGCGCCCTTGTTCATTCAAAAATCGATGATGAGGAACAGATTCAGATATTGAGAGATTTCCGGGAAAACAAAATACAGGTTCTGGCAGCAACAACAGTAATTGAAGTGGGCGTAGACGTACCGAATGCAACCTGCATGGTAATTGAGCAGGCCGACAGATTCGGACTTGCACAGCTGCATCAGTTGCGGGGACGGGTCGGACGAGGAAGCGAACAGTCCTTCTGCTTTCTGATTTACAGCCAAAAAATCACCGAAACAGGAATTGAGCGCATGAAAGTCCTGCGCCAGAATACGGACGGATTTGTAATAGCTGACAAGGATTTAAAATTAAGAGGTCCCGGCGAAATTACCGGAACCGTTCAGGCAGGAAACCTTACCCTTGGAATTGCAGATGTCGTCCGTGATCACGACATACTCATTCAGGCAAGGGCAGATGCATTCAGTTATGTAAAAACCCAGACAGAAAACTAAGCGATATAGCTTTCCAGGCGGCGGCTTCTTACAGGATGCTGCATTCTCTTAAGGGCACGAATTTCAATCTGGCGGATTCTTTCTTTTGTAAGTGAGAATTCATCACCGATTTCCTTAAGCGACATAGGTTTTTTGCCGGTAAGGCCATAGCGCATTCTAAGAACTTTTGCTTCAGCAGGTTTGAGAGTATCAATAACATCGTTCAAATCTTTTGTCATTGCACTGCTTATAGATTTTTCTTCCGGCTGCTCAAATACAGTGTCCTCAATCATTTCACCAACAGTTGTTGTAGAAGAATCCTTTCCTGAAACTTCCATATCCAGAGAAAGCATTTCCTTTGAAATTGAAAGCATTTCGCGTACATGTTTTGTGTCCATATTCAGAAGATTTGCAACTTCAGAAAGCTCCTGTTCTTCTGTAAGGTTTTCACCGTAAGACGCAACAACTTTCTTTGCATGCTCAATCTGAACAAGCTCATTCGCACGGTTCAAAGGCAGGCGGATAGAGCGGCTCTTT
>JAFPCT010000094.1 GCA_017390125.1 Treponema sp. | reverse complement strand
GGGGCCTCAATGGTTTTCCCTGTTGAAAATTCCAAATTTTCTGTAATGCCGGCTCTGGACCTTGCGTTTTCTCCTGTATCAGAAGAAGAGTATGCTGCCGGACCTTCAAAAATAAAAATGAATGCCGGCGGCGATACCATTACAATTCGCCATACGAAGGGTGTTGAATCCTGTGTAATCCAGACTTCAACCATGCTTTCGCCTTTCAGTTCCGTTGATTTTTCGGAAAACGGTTCCCTTGTCAGGAAGATGATCATGAGGGCAAATTCTGAGGATATGAAGCCTCTGTCTGCGGATACTGTACTTGTTCCGCTAAAAACGGATCCGGGACTTATACTTTCCAGCCGGCCTTCATTGTGGAGATGCAGGGACTATGAGCTTTACGAATGGGACAGGTTTCCCGGAGTTCTTTTCTTTGACACTCTTGATTATGACGTTCAGGCTGATTTTTTTACCCGTCTTGCATATTTTTCAGAGAAAGTCGGTTTCCGTGGAACAGTCCTTTCTGATGAGCAGCTTGAAGGGCTTCACGGCTATTATGCCCATGACTACAGCGCGGAAACTCTTGCTGCATTCTTTACGAAGGCAGAACAGGTTAATGCTGTCTTAAAGCAGAAAGAGCATATCCTTAGGGAGATACTTCTTAGAAACGGTGTCATAGTTTTTGACGGTGCCGGATACAGAGCCGGAAGGGGTGCCGTATTTTCAATTTCCCGTGCTTCCACCGCCGCTTTACGGCAGTCATTCATTGCTCATGAAGCCTGGCACAGCATTTTCTTTATTGATGAAGGTTTCCGAAATGCAGTTGCGGCTGTGTACTACACCGTTGATGCGAATACCATGGCATTCATGAAGGGGTACTGGGCAAGTCAGAAATCCCTTGGATACGATCCTTCTGATGAATATCTTATGCAAAATGAATTTATGGCTTACATAATGCAGCAGCCCCTGAAAAAAGTCGCCGGTTATTTTGTTCATTGCGCAAACCGCGGTTCCGTAATGAATTACATTCCGGAGCTATGTGCATGGGTAAGGGCAAACAACGGAATTACTTTTGAGGACGCAGGAAAAATCCTTGATGAATACGCCTGTGATTCATGGGGTCTTGCCTGCGGCCGGGTATCACTGATTTCCCGCTAATTCATGTCCATGTTGAATTTTGTTTCTGCGGCAATAGATGTGGGCGGTCCGTGTCCGGGGAAAAGAACGGTATTTTCCTGCTGGGAGAAAATCTTTTCGTCTATGTTTCTGCGCAGGATGTGCTTTGAGTAGCTGGAGTTTGTGCTTCCGATTTTGCCGGCGGAAATGGTGTCGCCGGTGAAGATAGCGTTTCCAATCTGATAGATCATCGAATCGGACGTGTGCCCCGGAAGGGTGGTGTACTTTATGTTCAGGTTTGCAAGCCTGAGATAACCTTCTCCCGTGATTACGTTTGTTTTTCTTCCCGCAATCTCATAGTCTGCCCCGTAGATTTCAGGAGAGTAAATTTTCATCAGGGTTTTAATTCCTGAGGAATGGGTTCCGTGGTTGTGGGTTATGAGCAGGGCTGTAAGGGTAAATTCATTTTCTTCAAGCTGATTTATCAGTTCTTCAGAAATCTTTCCCGGATCAATGATGATGGCTTCCTTTGTAAGTTCGTTTGCCACCAGGTATGTGTTTGAAAATCCGCCAGTATTGATGTGAAAGTAAATTTTCATAGAATCTCACCTCGAACGGAAGCGTCCATTTTTTCGCCTGTGTCAACTTCAATTTCGCTGCCTTTTTCGCTGAAGACAGCTTCCCGGGTATTTGACATTTTGAATGAAGTGTTTTTCTGGGTAATTTCGAAGAAAAATGCTTTCTTCAGGTTGCAGTTTCTGAAAGATGTGTTTACAAGTTTTGCCCGGATAAAGCGAGAGTTGTACAAGTCGGCATCGTCAAAGGAAGTTTGAATTGAATTAATGCCGTTGAAGTTGTCCTGTATCATGTCGCTGGAAGTGAAAAGGGTTCTGGAAAAAGTGCAGCCGGCAAATGAAGAGAACATTATGTTCGATTCGATGAGGTTGCAGTCCGTGAAAACTGCAAAATCAAACATGCTCATGCGGCTTCTGAGTCCCTTTGAATGGCAGTTTGTAAAAGTGCAGTGCATGAAATTGCATCCGTAGAATTTCTTACCTGAAAGGTCGATTCCCATGAAAGTCATGCCGGAAGCGTTGAGTCCTACGATTTTATCATTGTTCATTATGTAAAGGTAAATGTCTTTCTGAAGTTTTCCCGGGTTCGGGGAATGGTCAAGGCAGTAGCATTTATCTTCTGTAATGTTTCCCCTCTCATCTATAGAGGAAACCGAAAGGTTGTGGCATGCGCGCACAAGGCATTTATTCAAACTGAACATGTAAAAATGCTAAATGATTGCAACAAATTAGTCAAACATTTATTATTCTAAAATATGGCAGTTGATTTTGCATTTTTGGATTCTGGTGTAGGCGGGCTTCCTTATCTCCTGCATTTATTGAAAAAAAGTCCTGATTCAGGCTGCGTTTATGTTGCAGATACGAAAAATTTCCCTTACGGAGAAAAAACTTCTGAGCAGATAATAGAATGTGCCTGCGGTGCCGCTGAAAAAATCATAAAATGCTGGGCGCCTGGAGAAATTGTCGTTGCCTGCAATACTATTTCTGTAACGGCTCTTGATGCCCTGCGGAAAAGATTTCCTGAAACACCTTTCGTCGGAACTGTTCCTGCTATCAAGCCTGCCGCACTGGCAAGCCGCTCCAGAAAAATCGGGCTGCTTGCAACGAATGCAACAGTATCCCATAAATATACACGGGATCTGAAAGAAAAATTCGCCTCTGACTGCAGGCTGGTTTCACGACCGGATCCAGAACTAATAAGTTTTATAGAGCATTCATTCTTTACGGCTAGTGAAGAAGAGCGGCTGAACGCTGTACGCCCTGCCGTTGATTTTTTCAAAGGCGAAGGCTGTGACGTCATTATTCTTGCCTGCACTCATTTTCT
>JAFPCT010000093.1 GCA_017390125.1 Treponema sp. | reverse complement strand
GCTCTCGTAAGAAACACAAAATAACGTGTTCTCCAATCTGATTAAAATATAATGCAGAAAGTTGATGTTATCTGCCTTTTGTAGGTATGTAATCTTTGTTCAAACGTTTTGTCTGAATATACTTAGCAACAAATTTAAAATCGCTCTTAAATCGACTTATTGTTTCATCGTCAAGCCAGGCAATATCAAATACGGATTTCCCAATTCTTCCAGATTTTAGAAACATCTCGTTCCTGTTCATGAAGCTCGCCGTCTGCCTTGAACATTGTGTCTTTTGTATCGGTTTCAAGTTCATTTTCTTGAACAAGCTGATTTCCATTAAACAAAAGCACATTTACAATGTCAGCAAAAACATCGTTAAACTCTTCAAGATTCTTTTCTGCAATGTCTTTTACACCATGGTTTAAATATATTGTAGGTAACCAAGGGCAGAATGCCACTATTTTTGGTCTTATTTGTCTATTGAGGTTCAGCAAGCTTAAGTTAAAAACAAAAAACCACTCATTTCTGAGTGGTCTGTTATAGCGGGGGTTGGACTTGAACCAACGGCCTCCGGGTTATGAGCCCGACGAGCTGCCAACTGCTCTACCCCGCGTCGTAAGTAAACGTATGATACAATATACTAGTAGTAGCTGTCAAGCAAAAATTAATTAATTTCTGTTTTTTTTTGAGAAAAATCAGTCTTTGTTCAGGGAAATTCCGGCAATGGTTTTGTCATTGTGGGAATCTGTTTTTTTGGATGATGCTTTTTTTGCCGGCTTTTTTTCCTCATCAGGGTTTGTTTCTGAAATCACTACGGCTGAAGAAGAAAGTTTTCTGCGTTTTTCGCCCGGCTCCTCATTCTGCTGGAAAACGATTATTGTCTCATTTTCATCTGATGAGCTGTCTTTTTTTCCGGAGCATTTCTGGTAGTGAACCCGGCATTCAACTGCGGCAAAAAGCAGCGTAACGGCTGAAAACCAGCGGGCATTTCCACTGAAATTGCCAAAGAAGTTGAACGCTGTATGAATGAATATTGCAAAAAGAAGCGCGAGGATATCTGCTTTTCCGTTTCTTACGCTCCATACGAAAATTCCGCAGAGTCCGGCGCAAAGCATGTGTATCAGATCTGAAGTGAAGATGCGGGCAAAAATCAGCGTATAGATGATTTCTGCTCCTCTCTGGCTTGCGTCCTGTATATTGCGCAGGAAGTAAACGGCGGATTCAAAGCTTGCAAGGCACAGGCCGAAAAGCATTGAACAGATTAAGAACTGCCTGAACTTGATTTTTTTTGAAGGTATCAGGGCAATGAAAAGAGTCTTGAAAAGCTCCTCTACGATTCCGTTGAAAATCAAAATCTTTACAAAAAGCATAAGAATGCCGTATTTTTCCGGAACATTTGATGAAGGAACAAGGAATGAAAAATAAAACTGAAGGAAAGTTATGGGAAGTACGGCAATAAGTCCGGACAGACTTGATAACACAAGAGACGACATCTTTACAGATGAAAACAGCTTAAAGCCTGCAAAACACAATATAAATGGAAGGAAACAAAGTCCAAGCAAAAAATAAATATTCATTGCAAATAGAATAACGCAGGTCGTGGACTTTTGCAATTCAGCAAGTTATACTTAATTATATGAGCGCTAAGAAATCTTATATTTTAATGGGAATCAAGCATTCCGGAAAATCAACACAGGGACGTTTTCTGGCAACGCTTTTGGA
The DNA here is from genome assembly GCA_017390125.1 of Treponema sp. Lineage (GTDB taxonomy): Bacteria > Spirochaetota > Spirochaetia > Treponematales > Treponemataceae > Treponema_D. The sequence continues at coordinate 5,246 of JAFPCT010000093.1, read as the reverse complement.
CTGCCCTCTTTTTGACATTGATGACGTAATTCAGAAAAATACCGGGAAGTCTGCACGCCAGTACTACACGGACGCAGGTCCGGTTGCATTCATGGCGGCAGAAGAAGCTGTCTGCGGTAAAATCGCACAGACCTACGCTGACCGGCAGATTGTCATTTCCACCGGCGGTGGAATCTGCGACAATGCTCCTGCATTAAATTATCTGCGCCCTTTGGGGGAATTTGTTTACCTTCAGGTTCCGGAAGAAGTTGCATGTGACCGCATCCTTAAAAAGGCAACTCAGCTCAGTGACGGCACATGGAAAGGACTTCCTGCATATATTAATAAAATGAAGCCTAGGGATGAAAAGCACGTGCGTGAAATTTTCAGTAAATTCTATGCTTCACGCACGGAAATATACTCTTCCATCGCAGACATTATTGTCCCGATGAAAGGTGAAACTAAAGAAGACAACTACAAGAATCTTCAGCAGGCACTGAATCTGTAGCGGTAATTGCGGAATTTATTTTCCGCAGCCGCCCTCACATTCACAGTCGCCGTCGCAGTTTCCGCCGCATCCGCCGGAACAATCTCCTCCGCAACCGCCGCCGCAACCGCCGCAGCCCATGCCGGAAAGTTCTTCTTCTGTAGCTTCCCGAACATCTACAACTTCTACATCAAAAGTAAGCTGCTTTCCTGCAAGCTCGTGGTTTGCGTCAACTTTTACTTTGTCGTCTGAAACTTCAATTACACGGACAATGCATACCTGGCCGTCTTCCGTTGAAGCCTGGAACTGCATTCCTACTTCAACCGGCGTGTCTGCCTCGAACTGATTTCTCGGAACTTCTACAACCATCTTTTCGTTGTATTCACCGTATGCGTCCTTAGGCTCAATAACAGCCTTGAATTTAGCACCAGGTTCTTTTCCTTCCAGCATTGCTTCAAGTCCGGAAATAAGCATTCCTTTTCCGTGAATGTACTGGAGCGGATCTTTTCCTTCAGAGGAATCAAGCTGATTTCCTTCTGCATCGTGCAATGTATAATGAATCTTTACAACTGTGTCCTTTGCGATTTTCATAATTTCTATTTTTCCTTAGAAGCCTTCGTAAAAATCCTGCGAAATATCAGTATTCTTGTTGTCCTGCACTACTTCTGTGATTTCCGGTACAGCATCCTTTATGTACTGCTCTACACCCATCTTCAGTGTCATTGTTGCCATAGGGCAGCTGCCGCAGGCTCCCTTCAGAATAAGGTGAACTCTGTTCTGCTCATCAATGTTTACAAATTCCATGTCTCCGCCATCAGCCTGTAGCTGCGGACGGAACATATCAATCGCTTCTTTTACGCGGTCTACAATATCCAAATCAGCCATATTTTCCTCTCATACTAATATACTGAAAAGATTACATTATTTCCGTTTATTTTACTAGGATTTCAACCTCTTCCAGCACTTCTTTTCCGTAATAAAGCCATGCGTACATTGCGGCGGCGCTTATAAGCTTGCGGCCGTACTGCCGTGTTTCTGAATATGGAATCGTCTCAAGGAACAGATCATAAGGCAAAGACCTTACGTTGTTGAATTCAATTTTTGAGCTTTTATTCCAGCGGCGCACCGGAGTTATTCCTGCATTATATGCAAAGAATGCCAGAACCCAGTGGTTTTCCAGCCGGCCGTACAGGTTTGAAAGATACCAGGCCCCGAATTCCAGGTTGTCGGCAGGATTTTTCAAATCGTACTGACCGTATTTAAGGCGGTGGGCAATATCATCGGCAGTTGAGCCCATAAGCTGGGAAAGTCCCACGGCCCCTGCAGAGCTTCCTATGCCGGCGTCAAAAAAGCTTTCGCTGCGCACAAGAGAATAGAATATTTCTTCAGGAATTTCGTATGCAGCGCACTTTGCAGAAATAAGGTCGCTGTAATCCCTTGGATACAGGAGCTCCAGATCTTTTTTGTGAATGAAATGAGAGCTTTTTGCAATCACTTTTGCCGCTATTCTAAGGCTCTGGGGATAATATACGTTGCGCAGTTCTCCGCAGTCCTTAAGAAATCCGGCAACCTTCAGCCCTGCATCATAGCCGATGACTTTTCCTTCTGCATTGAACCGCTGCCACATAGGATAGATTTTTTCCGGGAAGCCGTACTGTGCATAGCTCAAAAGAATGTCCTGGGCTTCCATATCAACCTGCGGCTGTTCCGAAACCCTGTTGCTGCAGAGGATTTCTTCTGCCCGCTGACCGCCTAAACCCAGCCTGGAGATTGCCATTACCCTGTAGTACATTTCGCTTCCGCTTAAAAGCGCCCGTGTGAAGGCAGCCTCTGCTTCGCTTCCGTGGGTATCAGTAACTACCGGCATGGCAAGTTTTTCCTGCAGGAGCCGGCCGTAAATGTACGCAAAGCGGGCCGTTACGTCATCAGTGGCGTATCCGTCCAAGGCTCGGTAAAGAGAATAGAAATCGTTCCAGCGCCCTTCCGAAAGCATCAGAGGGGTAAGAGTGTCAAAAAAGTCCTCAAAATATTCAGCGTTGTGCCAGGTTGAGCAGTACTGTTTTGCACAGTTTATGCCCCTCTCTGTAGAACGCTTGAGCTCAAGGTTCATAAGATACCAGAGCGCATTGTCATACTGACTGTCGGATCCGGCACACTTCATTGCGGCCTTATAGCGGTTTGCCGCATAAGAAAAATAATTTCCTGTTTTTTCATACAGACGGGCTGCATAAAACTGAGCGTAGAATTCTGAATCCCGTGCGGCAAGTTTTTTTGCAAAGGCGTCAAAGGCCACAGCATTTTTATAGTAAGAATCGCTTCCGTAAAGGCATACTTTTCCAATGTCCGAAACTATTTGGGGAATCAGGGGCAGTTTTCCTTCTGAAGAAGAATAAATTTCAAAAGCACCCTTGAAGTTCCTTTTATAAACTTCTGTTCTGAAGTCTGCTACTGCCTTTAAGTCTTCTGCACCCGGCTCAATAAAAATCTGGGATTCCTTTGCGAGAGTACAGTACAGGCTGTAATGCTCCTGTGAAAGAGGACGCACAGTGAACCATGTGTACACTTCCTTGTTGAACCGTGTGTCGTTTTTTTTTCGCATTGACTCAAGACGCAGAAAGGCAAGATTGTTTCCGCATTTTTCGTAATCAATTCCGTTTGTAAGCAGAATGGTTCTCGAATATTCTCCGGCGGCAACATACTGCTTTGCGGCAATGAGCATGGAATTTTCATCCTTGAACCTTTCCACAAGGTTTGAGCATGCCTCAAGCCGTTCCTGAACATTTCCGATTTCCGTAAGGCTTTCCATTGAAAGTCGGACTACATAGGGAGAACATGTTTTTATAGCTTTCTGAAAGTTTCTTTTTGCTTCTATTAATTTGCCTTCACTCTGTTTTCTCAAAGCGACGTAATAGTATGCGTTGTTCCTTGCACAATTGCAAAATAAAAAAGAAAATGAAACAAGGAACAAAGGCAAAAACTTTTTTAACATTTTCATACTATATACAAAAAAATATCCGATTTTGGAATTATCCGCAATCGGATTTTAACTGGTTTATTACTATTATTTTGCCGGGATCTTAATGTATGTTCCGGAAATAATGTAGTCAGGATTCTTAATGCCGTTGTACCGTGCAATCTTCTTATAGTTCCACGGATTTTTGTAATAGGCATCAGCAATATCCCAGAGAGTGTCACCCCACTTGATTTTGTAGGTGATATCTTCCGGTTTTACTTCTGGTTCCTTCGGCGGCTCCGGAACGATTTTTTCCGGTTCGTCAACAACAACAATCTCGTCTTCCTTTGCCTCAACAATCTCAGGCTCTGGTTCCGGCTCTGGCTCAGGTTCCGGTTCTTCAACTTCTACAGGCTGAACAACTTCCACTGGTTTTTCTGCCGGCTTTTTATGCAGAAGGTTGTATTTTGACGGCACTATAAAAAGCACCAGTATTGCACAGATGAGACAGATTATGGCGCATACTATGCAGATAATTACAGGAAGTTTTGTCTTGGAGCTCACTTCCTCCTCCTCGTCTTCTACGGAAGGATTGCCATCCATAGTTTCTTTGTCATAAAGGTTGTCAAATTTAAGGGCGCTTGAATGCTTCATCATTTCAAGCGTTGAATCTGGAGCCGGTTCATCCGGAATATCATCGGCAGAGAAATCTTCTGCAGGGGAAGAATCAGATTCTGTGTCGCTGTCAAAATTAAAGTCAAAGTCTGAATCAGAAGAAGAGGCTTCTGTTGTATCAGCATTTGTATCAAAATCAGGCAGATCAAACTCATCATCAGAAGAAACAGTTTCTTCAGCCGGCTTTTCAGTTGTATCGTCGCCAAAGTCAGGCAGGCTAAAATCGTCATCTGCTGCGGCAGGCGCGCTTTCTTCAGCCGGCTTTTCAGTTGTGTCGTCGCCAAAGTCAGGCAGGCTAAAATCGTCGTCTGCTGCAGCAGGCGCGCTTTCTTCCGCAGGTGCATCGGCAGTTTCCGAAGATTCATCCAGCGGTGCCGGGCCGCCCATATCAAAGTCAGGCAGGTCAAAATCGTCTATTTTTGTCTCGCCCTGTGTTGCATCACTTGATTCAACTGTTTCCTCTGAAAATTCTTCCGCAGTTTCCTGCTGCTCTTCTTCCGGCTCGGCTTTTTCCTGCTGTCGCAATGCAGCGGCCATAAGACCACCTGCTGCAGCGCCCGCAACGGCACCGGCAGCAACTGCCCCGGAACTTTCATTTTCGGAACTTTCAGATTCTTCTGTCTCGTCTGCAAATTCTGTTTCTGCAGGCTCTTCTGGAGCTGCAAGATCAAATTCAGACGGGGCAAGCCGTTCTTCAAGAGTTCGGGTTACAAGAGTTACGTCTGCGTTGCTTACTGCACCTGTCTCTGGGTCAACAAGCTCGGCTGTAAGTTTGCCCTCTTCATCAAGTCCGATTTTCAGATTGATTTCAGAGCTGCCCTTTGCATGGGCAACAAGATTATCTATCTGCAGGGAATCAACGTAGTCAGCGTCTTCCATCGTGCCGTTGTCAGAACGGTAAATGTCTACGATTACGCGGGTCTGGTTGTCCTTTGCAGTTATAAGTCCAAGGGATTTTTTTCCAGGAACGCCTTCTTCCAGAATCGGGTAAAAGGAACCGTCAGCCTGTTTGATACCAATTGATTTCATGTTGACCTCTGTGCTTTCCTAGTATTCGTAAACGGCTTCGCTCATGGAAGTCATTTCATTTAATATTGTTCCAAATTTTCTTGAAACTGTATATGTGGTGCTCTTTGTAAAATTACCTTTTTC
>JAFPCT010000092.1 GCA_017390125.1 Treponema sp. | reverse complement strand
GTTCTTTGCCTTATCTTTGTCTGCATAAGCCTTACGGAAAAACTTGAGACCAACAAGGAAGAGCTTCAGGAAGAAGTCGAGCGCAAGACGGCTGAAATACTTAAGCAGAACAAGCATTTGAAATATCTCCAGGAACAGACCATCCTTGGAATGGCAAATATCATTGAAAGCCGAGACAGTGAGACAGGAGAGCATGTAAAGCGCACAAGCCGTTATGTGGAGCTCCTTGCAAATGCGGCGAGGGATTTCGGATATTATCAGGAGCAGCTTAATGCCCATTACATTGAAATCCTTAAAAAAGTCGCTCCTATCCACGACATCGGAAAAATTGCCGTTTCTGATACAATCCTGCAGAAACCAGCCCGTCTTACGACAGATGAGTTTGAAAAAATCAAGATTCATACAACAGAAGGTGAAAAAATCATCCGTGAGGTACTTGGAAAAGTTGAAAGCGAAGAGTACGTTCAGGCTGCAATCGATGTTGCTAAAGGGCACCATGAGCATTGGGACGGAACAGGCTATCCGAATCATCTGAAAGGAGAGGCCATTCCTTTGGGTGCAAGAATCATGGCAATCGCAGACGTATTTGACGCCCTTGTTTCGCCGCGATGCTATAAAAAAGCATTGTCCGCTGATGCTGCCTTTGAGATAATACGCAATTCATCTGGTTCTCATTTTGACCCGATTCTTGCAGACTTGTTCCTTAAGATGAAGGATGAGGTTCTTAAGATCATGCGCATGTAATTTTTTACTATAAAGAAAGGCTGCCGGAAATCCGTGCACTTCACTTCAAACGCGCGGTTTCTGGCAGCCTTTTTTGTTTATGGGCTGTTGTTATTTAATCAACAGGCTTGCGTATTCTGCAAGAGCTGGTTCCATGTTGTTTGAAAGAACTGCTTTTGCAAGTTTTTTACCAAGCTGAACGCCTTCCTGATCGAAAGAGTTGATGTTCCATACGAAGCCCTGAAACATAACTTTATTTTCGTAGTGAGCAAGAAGAGCTCCCAATGTTTTTGGTGTAAGTGACTTTCCGTAAATCAATGAAGACGGACGGTTTCCTGCAAATGACTTGTTAGGATCTGCATCTGTTTTTCCGCAGGCAAAAGCTACAATCTGAGCGACTACATTGGCACAGAGTTTTTTCTGACTTGTTGAGTCTTCAATTACAACGTCCTTTCCTGTCTGGTTTTCGCTGAATGCGATGAACTGCAAAGGAACGATGTTTGTGCCCTGATGAAGGAGCTGGTAGAATGAATGCTGTCCGTTTGTTCCAGGTTCACCGAAGATTACCGGTCCTGTAACATAGTTGATTTCCTTTCCGTCGCGGTTTACAGATTTTCCGTTTGATTCCATGTCGAGCTGCTGAAGGTGAGCCGGGAAGCGAGAGAGAGCCTGGCTGTATGGAAGAATAGCTGTAGAAGGATATTCCTGTACGTTTCTTTCATATACACCGATGAGTGCGTCGAGAAGCGCAGGGTTCTTTCTGATGTCCTTGTTCAAAGCTGTTTTGTCTTCTGCAGCAGCGCCGTCAAGGAAGTCTGCGAATACTTTAGGTCCAAATGCAAGCGAGAGAACTGCTCCGCCTACACCTGAGCATGAAGAGTAGCGTCCGCCGATGTAGTCATCCATGTAGAATGCTTCCATGTAGTCCGGGTTGTGTGCAAGAGGACTTGTTTCACTTGTTACGGCAATCATGTGTTTTGAAACTTCAAGTCCGGCTTTTTTAAGTCCGGCTTTTACAAATGATTCGTTTGTCAAAGTTTCAAGTGTTGTTCCTGATTTAGAAACAAGGATGAAGATTGTATGAGCAAGGTCGATGGAAGCAAGAACAGCAGATGCGTCATCCGGGTCTACGTTTGAGATGAAGTGTGCGTCCATCTTGAATGTGCCGTTCTTTTTTGCCCAGTTTTCTAGAGCAAGGTACATTGCGCGCGGACCAAGGTCTGAGCCGCCGATACCAATCTGGCATACTGAAGTGAATTTCTCACCTTTTTCGTTCACGATTTTTCCGGAGTGCACTTTGTCTGCGAAATCAGCGATGCGCTTCTGTTCCTTAATGTAGAATTCACGCTTGTTTACGCCGTCAGCAGTTACGTCTTTTCCAAGCTGTCCTCGTGTAAGCTGGTGAAGAACCATTCGTTTTTCACCTGTGTTTACAACTTCACCGTTGTAAAGTGCTTCAAATTTTTCAAGAAGCTGAGATTCATCTGACAATTCCTGCAGAGTTTTGAGAATCTGTTCGTTAACCTGTTTGGCAGCATAATTGTATGTAAGTCCTTCTGCCATAGGAACAGAATATTCCTTTATTCTGTTTACTGCATTTGCAGACGAAAGTTCGTCTTTAACAGAAACCATTCCCTTAAGGGACTGCAACTTCTTCCAAGAAGAAAGTGTGTCAGCGTTTGACCATGTAGCCATTTGAAGCCTCGTAAAAATAAAATTCACCGCCTAAAAGCGATATGACATAGATAATACTGAATTCCCCGTTCTTTTACAATCAGCGGTTTTTTTCTGCAAGATTCACAAGCCACCGCTCTTTTTTGAGCCAGATGTGGGCGATTATTGACTTCGGAACGTCGCTGAGCTTTACGATTGCAAACATGGCTGCGGGACCGAGTTTTGTAAGAAATGTCGTGAGCACCATTCCCAGAATGAACAGAACGTTTCCTACTGTATCGCAGAGCGCGCCCATTTTTGTGTCACCTCCGGTTCTGGAAATTGCATACTGCGCGTTTATGTATGCCCAGAGCGGAAGGTAAATTGCCGCAACAATTATGAGGTTCCGTGCGATAAGGCGTGCTTCCGGAGTAAGGTTTTTAAATACATAAGGAATGAGCAGTATTGTTGAAAAACCGATGATAGTAAAGAATGCGCCGAAGATTGCAGATCCGGTAAGAATCCAGTTTTTCTGTTTTTTTGCCTCGTCCAGATGACCGGCGCCAAGTTCCTGACCGATTACTACTCCGGTGCTGGTTACGATTCCGGAAAAGCATATGAAGAACAGGTTTGCAATTGCATAACCTGCCGCCATTCCAGAAACGACTTCTGCTCCTCCGCGGGTATTGTAGAGGGCGTTTGAAAATGTCTCTGAAAATGCCCAGAGGAGCTCCGAATAAAGGATGACAACTGACTTTTTTGATATTGCTATGAAAAGCGAGAGCTTTACGGCAAAAATTTTCAGAGGATTGAATATAAAATCCGGACGGCGGATAAGCAGGTACACGACAAAAATCATGAGCTGCGAGAATTGTGCGATTACAGTTGCGTAGCCCGCTCCCTTTACTTCGAGACGCGGAAAGCCCAGGTTTCCGTAAATCAGGAGCCAGTTGAAGAGGGTGTTTATTAGAGTGGCGGCGATGGAAATTATCAATGGCGCGCGGACTTTTTCAATTTCCCGGAGTGAGGATGCGCAGGCCTGTGCCAGAACCATGAAAATCCATGAGAAAGCGACTGCCCGGCTGTAAATCTGAGCCTGGTCAAGTATTGCCGGAGCGTCTTTGTTTATAGTTACCATTACAGAGAAAAGCTGCCGTGGAGCTGCATGGCAGAGAAGGGAATAGGCAATGCCGAAAAATCCAAGGAACAGCAGTTTGAACCGGAATGTCTGCTTCATGTTCTGTACGTCGCCTGCGCCTTTGTACTGGCTCATGAAAATGCCGCCGGCCATGCAGACTGTATTTGTGAAAATAAGAAAAATGAAGTTTATGGAACCGGCGATGTTTACGCCGCCCATCTTTATGTCGCCCAGTCCGGCAACCATAAAGTTGTCTACAAGGGATACAAGGTTTTGTATCAAAAGCTGAGCCATTACAGGAATTGCTATGGAGAGAGTACGCTTATAGAATGCTGCAGTACCGAAGTAATTGTTGTTCATAATTTTAGTATGACAAACTGTACTACTATAGTCAAGTAAAATCTGTACACCCTGCTTCATTCTGTGTATAATGATATATTCCATTGTGATTTTTTTGGGGGAAACAATGTTCTCAAAAATTAATGCTATTCTTGATGCCGTTGACGGCTTTGTTTGGGGATTGCCATTAATCATCTTGATTCTGGCAACTGGTATTTTTCTTACAGTCAGGCTTAGGGGCGTGCAGTTCAAGCAGCTCAAGTTTGCCATCAAGTCCATTTTCAGAAAAAATGAAGACAGTGAAGACGGTGAGCTTTCCAGCTTTAAGGCTCTGTGCACAGCTCTTTCTGCAACAGTAGGAACTGGTAATATTGTAGGTGTTGCAACTGCCATTGCTCTTGGAGGCCCGGGAGCACTTTTCTGGATGTGGCTTGCGGCGCTTCTTGGTATGGCTACAAAATATGCTGAATGCCTTCTTGCAATTCATTACCGTGAGGAGAAGGAAGACGGTCATATTCTTGGCGGACCATTCTACACTTGTGAAAAAGGTGTAGGAGCAAAGTTCCCTGTTCTTGGAAAACTTCTTGCAGTTCTTTTTGCAGTTTTCGGAACTATGGTAGGTCTTTTCGGTATCGGTACTTTCAGCCAGGTAAACTCAATTACAAACGGAATTCAGACTTTTGCCCGCACAGCCGCAGGAGAGCTTTCTATGATTACAGTCGGCGGATTGGGAGAATATTCTGTTGTAGTTGTTGTTTCTTCTATTGTTCTCGCTTTATTTGTTGCCCTTGTAATTATCGGCGGTCTTAAGCGCATTTCTTCTGTAGCCGGAATCATTGTTCCTTTCATGGCTGCAGTTTACGTTATATTTGCCCTTTTCGGACTTTTATGTAATTGTTCCCGCATTCTTGAGGCTCTTGAGGCTGTTTTCCAGGGTGCCTTCGGATTCAAGGCTGCTGCCGGAGGTGCCGTTGGCGCAATGATCGTTGCTATGCAGAAAGGTATTGCCCGCGGTATTTTCAGTAATGAGGCTGGACTTGGTTCGGCTCCTATTGCCGCATCTGCCGCAAAAGTTGAGCATGCCGTTCAGCAGGGAATCATCTCAATGACAGGAACATTCTTTGATACAATCGTAATCTGCTCAATGACAGGTCTTTCGATTGTAATCGGAATCCTTATAAAGCCGGAGATTGCCCAGCTTACAGGTTTTGATATGACAAATGCCGCATTCCAGGCACTTCTTCCGAGAATTCCTCCGGTAGTGGTTTCATTCATCCTTATGGTTTCACTTGTTCTGTTTGCATTCACAACAATTCTCTGCTGGGATTACTATTCAGAACGCTGCATTGAATACCTTTCAAAAGGAAACATGACGCCGGTAAAAATCTACCGCTGGCTTTACATTGCCGCTGTTTTTGTAGGACCTTATATGACAGTCAGCGCCGTATGGACAATTGCTGATATTGTAAACGGTCTTATGGCAATTCCGAATATCATTTCTCTGTTGATCTTGAGCGGAGTTATCGTAAAACTCACGAAGGACTTCTTCAGCGGAAAGCGTGTTTACACAATCGGCTACGATTTCAACAACGATAAAGTAAGCGCTGAGTAAAAAAAAGACGGCAGCCTTCGTTCTTCTGAAAACAGGCTGCCGTTTTCATTGAAATGAAAATTCCTGCATCACTTAAAATAATTCTGCTGGTCTTATTGATTTTCTCCTGCCGCAGGGCAAAATCCCCGGAAGAAGATTCTTCTGTCATCTGGGACAAATACAGCTACCGCGACTACAACGGCTGTCTTTTCGTCTCTCATGATGAAAAATCCCGGGAATTAAGGTGCGTTCTTTGCGCTGACGTTGCCGGCATAAAGGGCCGCATGAGAATGACTCATCCTTGCACGGAAATCCAGTTCCGGAATCTGGACAAAAAACTTAAGGAAATGGGTGCTTCCCGGCTTGAAAGCCAAAGCCTTCCGGATTTTTCAGACTATCCTGACCTTTCTATGTATCTTACCTTTGTAATTTCCCGTGACGAGCTCCATGAAATATGGAAAAGTCTCGGACTGGAAGAGTAGTGTAAAACATTCCTTTCAATTGTAAAATCTTGTTAAATTCATTATAATTTCTTCTATGAAAGCTATTGAGTTAGAGAAAGCATATTCTCCAAAAGATTTTGAAGACAGAATTTACAATGAATGGGATAAGGGCGGCTATTTTAAGCCGGCAAGCGATGAATCTTCACCGATTCACGCAGAATACGTAAAAAAGTGCGGCTGCAAGGATTGCAGTGGAAAAACAGGAACATACACAGTCGTGATTCCTCCGCCGAACGTAACAGGCGTTCTTCACATGGGTCACGGTTTGAACAATACTCTTCAGGATATCGTTGTCCGATATCACCGTATGAAGGGAGACAATACTCTTTGGGTAACTGGTACAGACCATGCCGGAATTGCAACTCAGAATGTTGTTGAGCGCCAGCTCAAGAAAGAAGGCAAGACACGCAATGATCTTGGACGTGAGAAGTTTATCGAACGTACCTGGGAAGTTAAGAATGCCCATCACGATATCATCGTAAAACAGCAGAGAAAACTTGGAAACTCTACTGACTGGGACAGAGAGCGCTTTACCTATGATGAAGGTCTTTCAAAGGCAGTAAGAGATGTATTCGTTACTCTGTACGAACGTGGCCTTATGTACAAAGGCCAGCGCCTTGTAAACTGGTGTCCTCGCTGTGGAACAGCTCTTGCAGATGACGAAGTAGACCATGAGGACACTCAGGGGGCAATGTATCACCTTTATTATGAATATGCGGATGGAAGCGGAAAGATTGAGGTTGCCACAACCCGTCCGGAAACATTCTTCGGAGATACTGCCGTTGCCGTAAATCCTAATGACGACCGCTATAAGTCCATCGTAGGAAAAAAACTCAAGCTTCCTATCACTGGAAAAGAAATTCCGATTATTGCAGATGACTACGTTGACATGGCATTCGGAACAGGTATGGTAAAGATTACTCCTGCCCATGACCCTAACGACTGGGAAGTTGGTAAGAGACACAACCTTGAGGTAATCAACCTTCTGACACCTGACGGACGCCTTAATGAAAACGTTCCTGAAAAATACCGCGGACTCAAACCAGAGGCAGCCCGCAAACTCGTAATTGAAGATTTAACAGAGGCCGGACTTTTCAAGGGTGAGGAAAAGATGGTTCACTCTGTAGGTCACTGTTACCGATGTAAAACAGTTGTCGAGCCTTATCTTTCTGCCCAGTGGTTCGTAAAAATGAAGCCGATGGCAGACAAAGCTCTTGCCGCATGGAAAAAGGGCGACATCCAGTTCTTCCCTCAGAAGTGGGAAAACACATACCGCAACTGGCTTGAAAATATTCGTGACTGGTGTGTAAGCCGCCAGATCTGGTGGGGACACCGTATTCCTGCATGGTATTGTGAGGATTGCGGTGAAACAATCGTAAGCCGTACAGATCCGACAGAATGTCCGAAGTGTCATTCCAAGAACCTCAAGCAGGATCCTGACGTATTGGATACATGGTTCTCTTCATGGCTCTGGCCGTTCAGTACATTGGGCTGGCCGCAGGAAACAGAAGACCTGAAGATGTTCTTCCCTACAAGTGCCCTTGTGACAGCCTACGACATCATCTTCTTCTGGGTAAGCCGAATGATCATGGCTTCCCTGGAATTTACCGGAAAAGTTCCATTCCATGACATCTACATTCACGGTCTGGTACGCGACAAGCAGGGCCGCAAAATGAGCAAGTCTCTGGGTAACGGTATTGACCCTCTTGAAATCATTGATCTTTACGGTTCTGATGCCCTTAAGTTCACTTTGAGCTTCATGTGCGCGCAGGGTCAGGACATTCTCATTGATAAAGACAGCTTTAAGCTTGGAAGCCGTTTCTGCAACAAGGTATGGAACGCAAGCCGCTACATTCTCGGTAACCTTGAGGGCCGCACTTTGATTCCTGTAAAGGATTCTGACCTTACAGAACTTGACCGATGGATTTACGCCCGCCTTAATGCTGCCGTAAAGGCGAACCGCGAGGCTCTTGAAAGCTACCGCTATAACGATGCAGCCTCGGCTCTCATGGAATACTTCTGGAATGAATTCTGCGACTGGTATGTTGAGGCTACAAAACTCAGTTTCTGGCACGGCGACGAGAAGGAAAAGGACAGGGCTGTTTCTGTTCTTCTTAATGTACTTGAAGAGTCTCTGAGACTTCTTCATCCGTTCATGCCTTTTGTTACGGAAGAGATCTATTCAAAACTTCCTCTTGAGGAAATTGTCAGAAACCGCCAGGGCGGACAGAAAATTCTTTCAAATTCTGAATACAAGGCAATGCTCATAAATGCTCCGTTCCCTGAAGTTGTCGCAGAACGGGATGAAAAGACAGTTCAGGCCCGCTTTGACGTTCTGAAGGATTTGATCGGACAGGTTCGTGCACTTCGAGCTGAATGTGGAATTGATCCTGCAAGCAAAATTAATATTGCCCTTCTTATTACAAAAGGAAGTGAAGCAGAAGTTTGCACGGAAAAAGTTGATATGATAAAATTACTTTGCGGTGTTGCTAACGTTGAATTTACGGATGCAAAACCTCACAGTTCAGTTGGAACTGTAGGCAAAGGATTTGAGGCTTTCATTCTGGTTGATGAATCAATCAATAAGGAAGCCCTTATCGCCCGCTTCAAGAAGGAAATTGAAACGGAGACTGGCTGGGTTAAACGAAGCGAAGCCAAGCTTTCAGGAAGTTTTGCACAGCACGCTCCTGCTGAAGTCGTACAGGCTGAGCGGGACAAAATGGAAGAGAGCAAGAGAAAAATTGAAAAACTCCAGTCATATATAGACAGCCTGTAAGCTGTCGGGAGGAATGCATGGCCAAAGCTAAGTATGAGATGAAAATCGAACGCTCCAAAAATATGAAGCCGGAAGAAATGCAGCGCTTGAGCGACATGCATCTTGCTCCTTATATGCAGCTTGCGACGGGTCTTATCGGCAAGGCCCGTCACGCAGGCGGAAACATGTTCCGTCATCAGATGGACACGCTTGCAATTCTTATTGACTACGGTTACATAGATTCAGTTCTTCTGAAAGCCTCTGTAGTTCACGATACTGTGGAGGATATTCCGGATTTTGACCGCAACCTTATAATCAATGCGGATTCGGAAGGCCAGGAAGTGCTGAATCTTGTTCTTGAAGTTACCCGCCGTGAAAACGAAGACAAGCGTCAGTTCCTGAAGCGTATTCTTGATACAGGAAGCCAGAAAGCAAAAGTTCTGAAATGTGCCGATAGAATCTCAAACATGATTTCCCTTGGATATGTAACAGATCCGAAATTCATTGAGCGTTACTGCGACGAAACTGAATTTTTCCTTCTGCCTATGGCCATTGAGATTGACTACAACATGTATCAGGAGCTTATAAATCTTATAATGACCCGCCGGCGTTATCTTGAGGACGGCGGATATTTCTGCAATATACACAAGGAATCTACTCCTCCGAAAATCTGATGCAATCAAGGGGCTTGTATGACAAATATTGAGCGACGTAACAGAGACATGACCTACCGTTCTGACGGTGCCGTATTTAACGAGCAGAAAAGAGCTCGCCGGCTTACGCAGAAACTTAACAGAACGGACAGAAGCAATTTCAAGAAAATAAAAAAAATAATCAGCAGTCTTTTCGGCAAATGCGGAAAAGCAATGGTAAATCCTCCTTTCTACTGCGATTATGGATTTAATATTGAGGTTGGAGAAAACTTTTTCTGCAACTACAATTGCACGATGCTTGATGTTTCGAAAATAAAGATCGGCGACAACTGCCTTTTTGCGCCGAATGTGTCAATTTATACAGCCGGTCATCCGGTTCATCCTGATACAAGAAAGTCCGGCTATGAGTATGGACGTGCCGTTACAATCGGAAACAACGTATGGCTTGGCGGAAATGTAGTCGTTTGTCCTGGAGTTACGATAGGGGACAATGTAGTGGTGGGAGCCGGAAGTGTGGTTACAAAAGACATTCCAGCCTGGACTATTGCAGCAGGAAATCCTTGCCGTCCTATCCGAAGCATTACAGAGGACGACAGGAAAAAGCTCTTCAAGAATGAGGACATTGATGAAGAGGCATGGAATATTATTTCCGGTTCAAATTAATTCTTTTTTCTTGAGAACAGTCTTGTTCCCAGCGTAAGGACGAAAGTAATGAGCATGCTCGGAAGAGTGTTGCCAAGCAGCAGGTCTGTTTTCATGAGCAGCCGGTAAACAATGAATCCTGCCAGCCAGAGAACCATCTTTACTGTGTCCACATTTTTTTCACTTGAATCAGATTTAAGTACAAAAAAGTCTGCAAGCTGAATTGCAATCATCGGGGCAAAAACAGAGCCGATCAGGTAAAGAAAGTCTGTGATGTTGTCCATAGGAAAAATGATTGCAAGAACAGTTCCTGCTGCTGTTACGGCAACAGAAGTGTATTTTTCCGTGGCTTTAGGGAAGATTGTCTTAAGTGAGACTCCTGAGCTGAAAGCGTCAAGGAATGTTGTAGTAACTGTAGAAAGAATTATGATGACCAGGGCAATAGTTCCAAGACCGGCCTTTACCATAATGCTGGCAACGTCGTATTCGCCGGTAAAAATTGCGGCGCCCATTCCGATGAAATACATCCAGCTTGAGACAACTCCGTAAACCAATGCAGAAAGAAATGTTACAAGGAAAGGTTTCTTAGAGTCTTTTGTGTAATCGCTGATTAACGGAAGCCAGCTCAATGGCATTGCGCATGAAAGCTCAACTGCCGCACCGAAAGAAAGTGCTTCTGCAGATTCTTCTGCCAGCTCAACTGCCGCTCCTTTTGAGAAGAAAACAACTTTGCATAGTACAAGAGTCAATGCAAAGAGAGCGGCGATTATCGTAGCGTTGAATTTTTCAATTCCTGTAATTCCAGTGATAATCCACAGGGCAATGAGGATGCCGATTACCAGGGCCCAGATCCATCTTCCGCAGGAAACTATCTGCTCAACCGAAAGGGAGCCGTCGTAAATCATGATTGAAGTCCAGCCTATAAGCTGAATTACGTTCAGAAGCGCAAAGAATTTTGCTCCCAGTTTACCGAAACTGAATTTTGTTGTCTCCATTGCGCTTCGGTTGCTTTTTGCTCCGATGTATCCTGCAAAAAACAGAAGGGTACAGCCGATGAGGTGTCCGATGAGGATTGCCGCTATTCCGGCTTTTATGCCGAGAGGGGCAAGATATGTTCCTGTAATGATTTCGGCGATTGAAACTGCAGCGCCGAACCAAATGAGAGATGCGTTTATAGATTTCATTTATTTTTCCTTTTATTTATGAATTGATGTTCCAGGCGTGGTTCATAGGGCCTGAGCCTTTCCCCAAATCCAGCATTGCTGCAAGTGCGCCGGAAATGTATTCCTTCGCGTCATGCACTGAATCTTTAAGGCTTTTGCCTTTTGCAAGTCCGCTTGCAATGGCACTGGAAAGAGTGCAGCCTGTTCCATGTGTATTCGGGTTGTCTATCCGTTTCCCCTGAAACCAGGTTCCTTCCGTTCCGTCGTAAAGAAAATCATTTGCATCGTTCATGCTGTGTCCGCCTTTCAAAAGAACCGCGCAGCCATATGCAGAATAGATTTTTTTTGCGGCTAATTCCATTTCTTCCGGCGATGATATTCTGCTGCCGGCAAGAACTTCTGCTTCAGGAATGTTAGGCGTGATTACGGTTGCAAGGGGAAGAAGGTCTTCTTTCAGCGACTGAATGGCGTCATCTTTCAGCAGTTTTGCGCCGCTTGTAGCAACCATTACAGGATCGACCACTATGTTTTTCAGAGAGTACTTTTTTACCGACTCCGCAATTACCCATATCAGGGAAGCGGATGAAACCATTCCGGTTTTTACAGCGTCAGGGAAAATGTCTTCTGCAACAGCTTTGATCTGTTCCCTTAAAAAATCAGGAGTTACCTCCATGATTCCAGTTACGCCGGTTGTATTCTGGGCAGTAAGGGCAGTGACAGCACTCATGGCATAAACTCCGTTTGCCGTCATTGTCTTTATGTCTGCTTGTATTCCGGCGCCTCCACATGAATCGCTTCCGGCGATTGTTAATGCGGTATTCATTTTTGCCTCCAAAAATGTTTTTTCTCCGCAGGCGGTGCCCTCAAGCGGAGATGTATGCATGTTGATCAGGATTTTGTGATGAAGAAATTGATTGCTTCGTCAAATCCATTGAAATACTTGCTGCTGGTTTCCTGAAGCTCCTTTTTTGATTCGACAGAGCTTTCATCGTAGATGCAGGCTGTTTTGAATCCTGCTCTTGCGGCAGTTCTCAGGGCGTACAGAGCGTCTTCGAAAACCCAGGTATTCTTAGGAGCAGAGCCCATGAGTTCCGCAGCCTTAAGGTAAATGTCCGGGCTTGTCTTTGACGTGTTGCATTCCGAGCAGGTGAGTATGTAGTCAAAGTACTGGCTGAGCCCCAGCCTGTTGAAGGCAGGCTGAAACATGTTCCTGTCTGTGGCTGTAGCAAGAGCTGTCTTTATTCCTTTGGCTTTCAGTTCATGCAGAAAGTGAATGGCTTCATTTTTCGGCAGAATCTTAGATTCGTATGCGTCTATGATTTCATCCTTGATTCCTCTTATTATCTCGTCATCCGTTTTGTTCAGTGAATAAGTCTTACGAAGATATTCAGCGCCATGCTTAAGGCTTTTGTTCATAAGCTTGTCGCCAAGATCTTTTTCCGGAGTAATGCCGAGTTTCTCAAGGTAGCGCTCAGCTGTGTTGCTCCAGTACGGCATTGAGTCAAGAATAGTGCCGTCCATGTCGAAAATCACGGCACTGTCTGAAGAAAGTTCGTATTTTTTTGGAAATACGGCTTCAAGGGTCTTCTGCTTGAGCTCTTCTGCGGCCTTTTTTATGTCCTTCTGTGCGTAAAGTGCGCTTATTACTGCAATGCCTTTTATTCCGGTGAATGCAAGTTCTTTCACATTGTCTTTTGTGATTCCTCCGATCGCTATCACCGGAATCTTTACAGCTTTGCAGATCTGCATCAGTACATCATGAGGCACGTCTATGGCGTCAGTTTTCGTTCCTGTAGGGAATACCGCTCCTACACCCAGATAGTCGGCTCCCTGCTTTTCGGCAAGAAGGGCTTCTTCTACGGTCTGGGCGCTTACACCGATGATTTTATCCGGTCCGAGAAGCTCCCTCACGTTGCAGGCGGCCATGTCGCTTTGACCTACATGTACGCCGTCTGCATTTATTTTTTTTGCAAGAAGAACGTTATCGTTTACGACAAAGGGAATCTTGTACTTTGCGCACAGAGCTTTCATGGCCAGCGCTTCTTTTTCAAAATGAGCGTCATCAAGATTTTTTTCACGGATCTGAACGAAAGTCGCTCCTCCCTGAATGGCCTGTTCTGTCTGCTCAAGGAGCGTCTTCTCTCCTTCCCAGTGGCGGTCTGTTACTGCGTATAAAAGTAATGATTCTGCAATGTATTTCATCTATTTAATCTCGAATTTTGCGCCTTCTTCCAGGTCTTTTCCTGTCATATTGAAAACTGCATCGATTATTCTGTTTCTGTAAGTTGAATTTCCGTCGCCTTTTTCCATGCGTTTCCAGCCGATTTCACCTGCAAGTCCCATCTCGCATACTGCCGCTGCAGCAGCTTCCAGAACATTGTCCGGGTTTGCAACGATGAATGCAGTCATAAGTCCGCTCAGCTGACAGCCTGTGCCGGTGATTTTTCCCATCTCTGCACGGCCGTTGCGGATTACATAGCATTTTGTGCTGTCTGCTACAAGGTCGATTGCACCCGTTACGGCGATTACAGAGCCAGTCTCTTTTGCAAAGTTTTTAACGAATGCAATTGATTTCTCAAGGTTTGCTTCTGTAACTGCATCCTGAACGTCCGCATCAACGCCTTTTGTGCTGCCGGAACCAAGGGCAAGTGTCTTGATTTCGGAAATGTTTCCGCGTATTACATCGAATTTAACTTTTTTAAGGAGTTTGAGCGCTGTGTCAGTGCGCAATGCAGAAGCTCCGGCCCCTACAGGGTCAAGAAGAACTTTGTGGCCAAGTTCATTTGCTTTTTTTCCGGCCTTGAGCATGGAACGGATGGTTCTTTTGTTCAAAGTTCCGATGTTGATGTTAAGTCCGCCGCAGATTGAAGTGATTTCTTCAACTTCAGTTTTGTCGTCGCTCATAATCGGGCTGGCTCCGCAGGCAAGGATGACATTTGCAACATCATTTACTGTTACATAATTTGTGATGTTGTGAACTAAAGGGCAGGTATTCTGCACATTTGAAAGGATTTTTGAAAACATAACAAGCCTCATAGAATAAGATGCCTGTTTGAATTTTGCATTGAAAGGATGTATTTTGCTGTTCCCTACGTTGGCATTATCCAAATCAGGTTATGGGTCAAGACAAACAGTCTACTCTCAGCAAGGTTTAACCAAGCTCCCCTAATGAAAAGCATTATGCCATTAGGATTATTTTTTTACAATAGGAAAATATCATGTTAAAATAAAAAGGCTCAATCCTAAATTTTGTGTGATTTCTGATATAAACTTTTCTTGAAGCATCAAAGAGCTTGAGGAAAAAATAGTCATCATCGGGATATCCGTAGCCCTGCCGCCGTAACGTCTTGATTTTGTTATTGATGCCTTCCAGCCTGCCCCTGGAAATTTTGTAGGTTGCGTGGGCGATGATTCCCTCAAAATGACGGTCCAGAGAGTTTTTCCTTAATCAGGTCGACTGTAAAAAGAAGCTTGTTCTCCCGAATCAGGCTCTCGTATAAATCAACATAGCCGGTTTTACGAACAACTTCATTGCGCCTGAAGATTTTGCCGGATTTTTCTATGACTTTTCCCTGCTCACCCTTGCGGATTTCACTTATAACCTTGTCGTTGAAGTTCTTTATGATATGGAAATAGTCAAAAACTACCTGAATGTGCTGGCATTTTTCCTCAAAGGCTTCCTGGAAATCCGAATTCATGTCGCAGGCAACGGCTTCAACGCCATCCATCCATTCCTCTCCGACATGCTCGATGAACGAAAATACCACTTCTTTTTTCTTTCCGTGCGCAATCCAGAGAATATGACCGTTCTCAAGATTGACTATTACGGTCGCGTATTTATGCCCGTTGTGAAGCTTGAATTCGTCTACGCCCAGGAAGCGGGCCTGCTCCTCTGGCGCAATCAGCGTTTCTCCGTCAATCGTGTAAAGGTCTTTCAGCCTTTTCAGGTCAATGGCTTTTATGATGTTCTTGTTAAGCCCGGTGATTTCCGAGACTTCCTTGTTCGTAAGTCCGAAGGCAAGCAGTTTCCCTGCATACGATTCAAGCTCTGTCGTAATAAAATGCTCTTTTGCCTTGAAGGGAATCAGCTGGTTTCGCGTCGCATGGCAGTGCTGACAGAAATATCTGTTCTGGATAAAGCGGAGTTCTGTCAGTGTGTTCCCGAACGGTATGTGCCTCAGACTCCTTGTCTGTCTTGAATGAATGTGCATGACGCAGTTGCAGTTGAAACAATATTCTGTACAAGGATTCTCGATTTCACCTTCAAGAACATAAACTGACCTGCCAGAAATAGTTTTGGCAATTCTGCTTTCTGTGTTGTTGAATGATTGAATTGTGTTTGGAATTCTGATATAAGTTTTCATAGGGATTCTGCCTGTTTAGTTTTATTGCAAAATCAATTATACAGGCTTTTATCCCTATTTTATTCAATCACACAAAAAAAATGATTGAGCCTTTTTAAAACTTATTCTGGAGATTTTTATGAAAGTAAATTTTGGAAC
>JAFPCT010000091.1 GCA_017390125.1 Treponema sp. | reverse complement strand
GTTTCCGGTGTATTCAACTTTGTCCGGGTGTCGTCCGTCTGAGTAATCTGATTCTGTCCGGAAAGTCGTCACCTCGATTTCATTTTTCATGAAGTGAACGGTCACTGTTCCGTGGGCAATGCCGGTCGGAATTACCTTGTGGAAAATCCCCATGACGTCTTCCGGGCGGGCATTTGTAGTTACATCCCAGTCATGGGCTTCTTTTCCCATGATGGTATCCCGGACAGCTCCGCCTACAAGGTATGCCTTGAAACCGTTCTGCTCAAAAATTTCGTTCATCCGTTTCAAAATTAAAGGAATTTTTATAGAATCCATGCTATCATTCTAACGATAGGTTGTAGAAAATGCAAAACCCTGAGCAGATTCATATTGTTATTTTTACAGGCGGAAGTGCCCCTGAATACGAAAAAACTCGTCTTTACTGGAAAACTCATCCTCAGGCAGATTATGTCATTGCCGCAGATTCCGGTCTTGAAACCTGTGCTTCCTATGCCTTTTCTCCCTGCGTCATTATGGGTGATTTTGACAGCATTCAGGACAGGGCTCTGCTTGATTACTACAACGATGACATAAAAGTTCCCTTTGATTCAGACAAGGATTTTACTGATACAGAGCTTGCCGTTTCCAAAGCCTATGAGATTGCAGAGAAATTAAGGAAAACTCCTTTCATAACCCTGGTCGGGGGAGACGGTGGCCGCATTGACCATCTTCTGAACATTTATGATTCATTTTCAACTGAAAGGCATGTCCATGCATGGCTCTGCGAAACGCAGTGCATTTACTACCTGGAGAAAGATCATGAGGCGGAAATCAACGGGCTTAAAAAAGACGATTACGTTTCTGTTGCCCGGCTTACTTCTTCCTATAGCGGAGGATGGGTTGTCTCCTCCGGTCTTGAATGGGAATCAATGCTTTTCAGATCCCGGGGAATGCCGAGCATAAGCAACCGGATTTCTTCCGAATCTGCAAAATCCAGGCTGCCGGTTAAAATCAGGGCGGAGGAAACTCCGTTTCTGCTGATTCTTCCCCACAATGCTGTCGTAAATTTCAGCTAGAAGCCTTCTGAAAGGATGTCGACCGAAGCGAAAACTACAAGCACGGCCGCTGCAAAAAAAGTTGAGGACAAAAAGAAAATAAGGGGCATCAGATACTTTGCCCGTCTTTCGCTGTTTCTGCAGAGAAAGATGATGCTTTCAATCGCTCCTGCAGTGCCGAAAAACACAAGGGCTGTTCCTGTGATGCCGGAGACTGCAAGGATCAGGTCAATGGATTCATCAAGATATTCAAGGTAATTTCCGGCAAGATAAAAGATAAGGAAAAGCAGCAGGGACAGAAAAAGAAAAAGCACAGTTTTAGCTGTAAGCTTGAACAGCAGTGAGCAGGGTATTTTTTTGCCTTTTTCTTTTCTTGCAGTAAACATAAACCATTGTTATACTAAAAATTGTATTTTTTACCGTCAAGGGGCTTGCATGAAAAAGTTTCTTAAGAATTTGTTTACATGCTTTGTAATTCTGCTTGTTTTTGGAGCAGTGCTTTTCTTTCTGGGCTGGACGCAGTTCAAGGTGCCGTCGGACGGATTCGGCATAATGGTTTCGAAAACCGGCGGAATCTCAAAGGAAACAGTTGTTCCCGGCGTATTTTCATGGCACTGGGAGTTCCTTATTCCGACTAACGCTGAGCTTAAAGTTTTTAAAATAAAGAATTATCATCTTGAGAAGAAAATTTCGTTCTCAGTTCCAAGCGGTGATTTTTATGCCAGCCTGCTGGGGACAGATTCTGACTTTGGTGCAAACTATGATTTTTCCGCCGATGCCTTTGTTTCCAGGGAAAACATGCTCTCACTTTTTGCTGCCGGAAAAATCCGAGAGGAGAATGATCTTGAGACATTTGTAGAACATGACTTTGCAGAGCTCTGCGGTAAAGTCGTGACGTCTCTGCAGAAAAAAGTTGAGGCCGGGGAACTTATCTTTCCGGAACTGCTTTCTTCCCAGAATTTTATGGAACTCGCAGGACGGAAAGAGCCTGGTGCTGTTGAATATTCTGTGATAAAACTGTCCAATGTAAAGATACCTGATTACAAGCTTTTTAAAATCATCAGGGATAATTATCTTGAGAAGCAGAGAATCTCGCCGGATTTTCTTCAGGAAAATACAGGTGATGATTCCTCTGAAAAATCAAAAGAAAATTAAAGCAAGGAATAATTATGAAACGACTTTACGGCATTCGTGGTGCCATCACATGTGAGAATACAAAGGATTCTATTTCTGAAAAAACACTGGAGATGTGTTCCCTTATTTTTTCAGAAAACGGCCTTAAGCCTGAAGATTTTGTTTCCATGCATTTTACCCTTACAAAGGATCTTGATGAAATGAATCCCTGCGCGGCTTTCCGTCGTCTTTACAAGGAATGTGATGTTTCCAGAATTCCGCTTTTCTGCAGCCAGGAAGCTTACGTAAAAGGGGGGCTTGAGAAGGTAATTCGCCTGCTGGTTACAGTATACATGGAGGAGGGTTCTGTTCCTCAGAATGTTTATCTTGGGGGGGCAGCTGTCCTTCGCCCTGACTTGAAGGGCAAACTCTGAGAGTGCCTATATGAAAATCTGGCTCTTGTCCATGGAATGCGCCGGCATTGCAGAAGCAGGCGGCGTAAAAGATGTTGCTTATGCTCTCACCAAGGGATTTTCCAAAGCCGGCTGTTCAGTAACGCTCTTCATGCCTTTCTTCGGCTGTACACGCACGGATTCTGTTGAAGATTTTGAGAAATTCTGCATCAATGACGTAAAAATTCCTGTCTGCGGACGGAACGAGTATGTTTCTTTTTCCATAGGCACGCTGTTTGACGGTGCCGTGGAGATTGTTTTTGTAGAGCATCCGGCTTTTGCTGAAAAAAAAGCAGTATACGTGTATACCGCTGAAGAAGAGGCTCAGAATCCTCTTCATGTCCGTGGAAAAGGTCATGAAGATGCGCTTCTTATAGACGCTCTGTTCTCAAAGGCTGTTGCAGTATATCCTTCTTTCATTCAAAAAGAAAAAAGCCCGGACATCGTGCATTGCCATGATGCCTCCACTGCTGTTTTTCCGTGCTATGCAAAAATGTACAACGAGCATTTCTTTTCAAAATCCCGCCATGTGGTGACCATTCACAATGCAGGACCTGCTTATCACCATGAATTCCGTAATGCTGATGAAGCTTCATTCTATACATCCCTTGACCGTTCCGTGCTGCTTTCTGCATTGAACGGAACAAGAGTTGAGCCATTTCTGCTTGCATCAAGCAATGCTGAGCTTACAACTGTTTCTACATTTTATGCAGAAGAGCTTATGAACCCGGCGAACGTTGAGCTGACAGACGGACTTTCTTTGCTTTTTTACCAGAAAAACATAAGGATAACCGGTATAACGAACGGAATTGATTACAGCCTTTACAAGCCTGAGAGCAAAAAGGCTTCCATGCTGCCGTATTCCTACAGTCCCCGCAAAGGAAATCTCAGAGGCAAAAAACAGAACCGCAAATTCTTCCTTTCGTTCTGCAGAAAACGGCTTTCAAAAAAGAAGCTTGCTTCTGAATTC
>JAFPCT010000090.1 GCA_017390125.1 Treponema sp. | reverse complement strand
TTAACACTGAAAAATCCTCATTAGGATTTTTCAGTGTTTCCTTAGAGGTTGCCGATAATTAAAAACGCAGCATTTTATTCTGATAATCTTCGGGCAGTTCTGTCCTCAATTCTTCTGCTATTTTAGAAAAAGCTTTTTTTTGAGCTTGAACAAGCGAAAAACTTGACGTTCTTTTCTTGAAAAAAATCTCTAATTCCCATCAAAATTAAATTATTTTCTAAACAATTTTTTACACACAGAATAATTATAAAACTCGTTAAGATTTCATGATTTTCCAAAAATGTACAGCATTCTGCCAGTATTCCGCATAAATTCAGATTTCAAATCTAAACATATTCCACAGGAAGTGCTGCTACATTATCGCTCAAATGGAGCATTTTATCGCACTGACATAAAATACAACCCTGACCGACCGTTTTTCCTGCAATTTTGTGAAGCACAGAAAAACTTTTTGCCATGTCAATTGCGGGCAAATATTTTTTGAGTCATGGCCGGAATTATAATACGACTTGATTATTTCGCTTACGACAAAATTCTCAAACAAGCTGCCTGACATTGCACCGTTCATTGCAACCTGACTTGAACTCCAGCCAACTAAATGGCAGACAAGGCCTGTATCGGTAACCTGTAAGAATGATTTTCCCTTTTTCTTCTGAATTGTCAGCAAGGAGTTTTATTTGAAGGAACAGATTCGGAGCACACTGAACTTCATCTACAATTACAGGAAGCGGATGATTTTTGAAAAAAAGCGAAGCATCTTTTTGAGCAATGCTTAAATCTGAAAAATCATCAAGCGTAACATAGTCATATTCAGGGAGAAGTTTATTTTTCAATAATGTAGATTTTCCAACTTGCCTTGAACCTGTAACCAAAAGAACCCGAAACTGGTTTTTCATTCTTTCAAGATATGGCAGAATATGACGATTGATATACATAGAAACCTCACATGTTGATTTTCGACTAATTTGAGGTATAATTCCAAATTAGTCGAAAATCAACATATCCTTCGCACGTATCAAGCCAAAGGGAGATAAAAAAGTAGTAAAATAAAGGAAGGGAATACTAAAATAAAACAAACTCAAAACAGGACATTTTTTATTGTTACAAGTTTACAAAATACGCATTATGAATAATTTTTAGTGCAAATTTTCCTGCGACAGAGAAAAAAAACATGATGAGCTAAAAATTGCCTGCGCAATTTTTTTAACACTCTTCAATCAGCATACCTCGCAGCTTGCGGCAAGGTATGCTGATTTTTTCATCTATTCTATTTTACAGTCAGCTGTCCGTCCGTAATCCGGGCAAATTTTGTATATCCCTGCTGCTCAAGCATTGCAAACTGAGGTCCCGGCTTTTTTGCCTTGCGCATTACGCTTACTGCATAATCTTTGCGAAGTTTTTCTGCATACAAAAGAACTTCCGGGAACGGAGTTTCATCACCGTAAAGGAACGCACATTTTTCTTTTTCATCAGGAATCTTAAAGCCTTCCTCGAGCAGAATTGAGCAAATACGCTCAAACCCGATGCTGAACCCAACGGCAGGTATGTCCTGACCGATAAATTTTCCAATCATATTGTCGTATCTTCCGCCGCCGCCTACTGCACCGCTGAACCCTGGACAGGCAATTTCAAAAACCATTCCGGTATAATATCCCTGACCGCGCACAAGATTCGGACAATATGCAAGCTTGTATTTTCCGCCGCTAACTTTTTCAACTGTAGAAATTACATATCTCAGGTCATCGGCAACGTCAGGTGACGAACAGCGGGATGCAACAGAGTCAATTGTAATTGAATCAGAAGAAATGAAATCAACAAGAGCAGAAACGGCATTTTCCGGGAACTGTTTTTCCTTAAGTTCTGCCTCAACTCCAGAGGCACCGATTTTATCAAGTTTGTCAAAAGTAATGCAGACAGAATCAAGGGTCTCCGGCGCAAACCCCATGTTCTCCAGCATATTGCGGAGAATACGCCTGTCATTTACGTTGATCGTAAAATCTTTGAAACCTATGTTCATCATTGCCCGGGCAGTTACATCAATCAGCTCAACCTCTGCATTGCAGCTTGAATCACCCAGAATATCAATATCGCACTGAACGAATTCACGGAGCCGGCCTTTCTGCGGACGTTCTGCACGGTAAACCCTGTCAGTCTGAATTACCTTGAAAGGACTCAGAAGTTTGTCTCGGTTCGCCGCATAAAAACGGGAAAGCGGCAATGTAAGGTCATAACGGAGCCCCATGTCAGCAAGGCTTGCCACGGACGGTGAATCAGAAAGAGCGGCCTCAAGCTTGTCCCCTCTTTTCAGAACCTTAAAGACAAGATTAAGATTATCTCCGCCGTCTGACTTGTCTATATTTTCAGAATCTTCCAGGATCGGAGTTGAAATGCGCTCGAAACCCGATGCCCGGTATATTTCAAGAATCTTACCCTGAATATAATCACGAATACGCTGTTCGTTAGGAAGAATATCCTTCATTCCTTTCAATGCATTGCTTTTCATCATTTACCTCATATTTTCAAGAAAATCATTATACAGAACTTACATAAAATCTTCAAACTGCACGCCAGAGCCGTTTTTTACATCTTTAGCAAGATGAGAGCCGATCACTTTTTCTAAAAATTCAGGACCAATTCCCGGTGTAAGAATTTTCTCAGTTCTGAGAACAGCTACGTCAGTTTTTTCTATTTTTTCGCCTTTTTTAATGTCCCGCATAAAATGAAGGGAACGGTTCGTACGGCCGTAATTTGCCTTTTCAGATTCAGCGAGTTTTTTCACTCCGTCGCCAAGCACGGCGATTACCTTTTCCCTGCCGTATGCCTCAGAAAGCTGCTTTACAGCCTCTGCCTCCGCTCGTTCTGCCCCGTAGCGGGAAAGAGCGGCTTCCGTCTGATGAATGCAATGGACCATAAGCGCAAACTGCTCCGGCTCAAGAGCAACAGGATCGTCAAGCCCGTCAGTTTTTCTGCTCAAAGTAATGTGCTTCTCAACAATGGTTCCTCCGCAAAGCACAGAAAGAGACGGCACAAGCACAGGATCAAGGCTGTGGTCGCTTATTCCGGTCTCAACTCCGAAAACAGAACCTAAAGAAGCAACAAGCCGGATATTGTACTCTGTCTCAGGGGCCGGATAACATGTAATGCAATGCAGCAAAGAAACATTTTCCTTTCCTAAAATTTCAAGAGCGGCCTCTATATCCTTAAGCTTAGAAACTCCGCTGGAAAGAATAACCGGCACCGGTTTTTCCCCGTCCACGCGCCGGGCATCACGATATTCCGCAAGTCGGCGCAGCATTGGAAAATGGTTAAGCTCAGGAGAAGCAATCTTCACTGCATAAGGAGAAAGCTCAAGCAGCTCCTCCAAAGATCTAATGCCGAATGGAGAGCAGATAAACTTGACGCCTTTTGAGACGGCATAATCCGCCATGTTTTTGTAAAATAAAGGAGGACATTCCAGCTGACGGAAACGCTCATACAAAGGAATATTGCCCGTGGGCAGGTGAACGAAGCCTGTGTCAGGGTGAAGAATTTCATCTGCATAAACCCACTGAAATTTCACAGCATCGGCACCTGAATCTACAGCAGCGTCAATCAATAAGCGGGCCTCTTCTTCGCTTCCGCCGTGACTTGTTCCAATTTCCGCAATTATCAGGCTCATATTATTTTAAAAGGGAAGCAGCCGTTTCTGCCTTGAATTTATTCGAATACACTTCTACAGAACTTGCAGGAAGCCAGCCGAAAGTAAAATCAAACCACAGCTCTCTTTCTTCGTCAAAGGAGGCTCCCTGAACCTGAAATATCTCGCCTTTCCTGCAGTGCCCGATAACTTCCGCTGTCCACGAAGCTTCCTTACGGAAAGCCGAATATGGATCCACGACAAGCGCCCACTGTACATCAGGAGCCATGGCAAGAGGAGTGGAATTATCAAATACTATCTCCTTGTTTTTAGTACATGAAACAAGGGCAGATACAACAAGAAGAGAAAATAAGACTGTCAGAAAACCTTTCATTTATTCTTCTCCAGATACGAGAGGACGTCCGGGAGTATTTTCAAATCTGAATCAACAAAATTTGAGACCGGGATTTCTTCCGGCGAAACCCATTTGTATTCCGAATGCTCAGAAAGTGAAAAAGGAGCTTCCATTCCATCATTGGCAAGGGTTACCAGATAAGCATTCAAAAAGCATTCCTTTCCATTATGAACAAAAGATGTCGATGCGATTTTCTTGCCGGCAACAGCCTTTACACCAAATTCTTCACTCATCTCTCGCTCAACAGTGACAGCGTCACCTTCACCAGGCTCAACTTTTCCGCCAGGAAATTCCCAGCGGTCTCCCATATCACCGCCCGGCAGACGATGAGCAATGAAAATTTTTCCGTTATTGTAAATTATACATGCAACAGATGAACTCATTAGAAAAATAAAACTCCCGGAATGATAAAGTGTATAACAGAAACGACTATGCAGAACACGCCTACATATTCTTTCCACTCAACAAGAAACAAGTTAAGAAATTCCGGCAACTTAAGCTCAGAAGATGAATTTTCAATGTAATAATTGACCAGAACCGCAGCCCCGCCGAAGGCACAGGCTATAGCAGGAATCAGGTCTCCGAACAGAAAGACACCGTTGTAGGGACTTAAAAGTATAAACAGAGCTGTAATTATCGAAAGAGAACCTATAACCAGCTGAAATACATATGAAGAAAAGAAAGACTCGGATGTGAACAACGAGGCAAAAGAAGCTGATTTTTCATCAAGAAAGGAAATATCACTTTCAGGATTCTCACTCTCATTCTTCTGATTTGTTTTTTTCTGGAAGAACAAAATAAAACCGAGGATCAACGAACATGCTACAGACAAAAAATAAAACTGAACCATTTTTTTCACCTTACCGATGCTGAACGACAGAAACAAACTGCTTATCTTCCGTTCCGTCTGAAAGCACCGCCTTCACCTTTACTATATCATAATCGGAAAACTTTGTCCGAACAAAAAGTTCATCTCCAGAAAAAACTGTATTTTCCTCAGCTTCATCAGAAACGCCGCCTGCAGAATCAACTGCAGAAAATACAACTTTCAGCGGCACAGGAAATCTATCCTTTACAGATTTACCTTTTCTGTCCTTTACAGCATTAAGCTTAAGGCTTGCGTAGACAGTCTCTTCATAAGAAAAACAAGTCAGCTCAACTTTTGAACCGTGAAAATGACTGAAAGCTGAATCAAAGACAAAGGAATAAAGCCATATAAAAACCATGAAAACAACGATTCCAGAAAACATGAAACGGTTTCCTCTGGTAGCAAAAAGAGTTCGAAAAAGCCCCTTGGACGATCCCTGCATTTTTCCTGCATAGTAGTCCTGAACTATTTTGGGAGCCCTCTTTATGCGCTCCTCCCGATTGTAGTAAAAGTGGAGCGGCTCTTCTCCATCTGCATATCCTTCAACGTCATTCATAGGGAATTCCTCAGGAGCCTGGCGCCGGCTCTATGATTTAAGCACAGAATCAATAAGATTATCTGTACGCCACCAGACAACCTTGGCAGAATTCTTGTCACACAACAAAGCGGAAATTATGCCCTCGCTGGAAAGTGAAAGCGAATAATAAAGCGTGTCTTTAAAATTCACGTTCAACGTGCGCTTTATGACATTCTGAGTTCCCGGCTGAACCATCTGAAGGTCGAAACCATTTTCAGTAGTCACAATAAAGAACATCCAGTTATTCTTTGTTATACCAAAAAAATCATAAGGAATATGATAGACAAGTTTACTGAAATCTTCGGTAACATAATCCTCATAAGAAGCAATTGAAAGCGATTCTGCATAAAGACCGGTTTCTATATTAAGGGGATAAACCATGCTTTTGACGTAATCAATACCGCTCTGAGTCTTGGATTCTTCGTCAATGTGAGCAAAATAATAATCAACTTTAACATACAGACGTTCCGCATAACAGTCCGGAACAATATTCTCAAGGGTAAGGTAAAGGTTATCCTGAGAAGCAATTGAATTTACTGATTCCGGAGTAATTTTCGGAACAGAAGAAAGCTTTACAGGAATCTGGTAGCGGAGAAAACCGTTTGTCCCGAACCAGAACACCATAAGCCCGTCATTCTGAAAACATACAACAACAAGCTCGTTGTTTTCCGTAGTATAAATATTCTTAATATTTGGAAAAGGAGTTCCTCCCGGCCCCTGCTGACCGATGTAATCTACAGTTGAACCGTCACTGGAAATGCGCAGCACAACCTGACTGTACAGAAGGTTTCCGGATTCATCCTGCTCATTTCGTTCCTTAGGAACGACGCCTACACAGTAAATGAACTTTCTGGAATCTACGGTAATTTTTCCGTCAAGAAGGAACGGATATGAAAGTGATTTCCAGATTGAAGAGGAAGATTTTGCACGAATGTCATTACCATTTGAAGGCGCATAATAATCCTCATTGTAATACAGAGAAAGCAAATCCCCGTAGGAATTCAAAGAAAGAACCTTTTCTGATTCACCGTTTACAATGTAGAAAAAACCGTCCCTCATGGTAATGACAGTATTTATATTTCCCGGTTTAGGAATGTCAAAGAGATTCAGCTGCTCCTCAAAATTACCGTAATTAATTTCAAACAACCCTGTTTCAGCAATTGAAATCCGCTTAGAATTCATACAGGAAACAAAAAACGAGGAGACAAGAATTACGGTCGCAAATGCCTTGGCGCAGGCTGAAAATCTTTTCATCTAGCTGTTTCTACCACAACACTGCTTGAACTTTTTGCCAGAGCCACAAGGACAAGGATCGTTTCGTCCAACCTTAGGAGCTGTGCGACGTACAGTTATATTGTTTCCCTGAGTATGCTGCTGCATTGCCCCGGAAGCCGCCTGTCTGCGCGCAACATCAGCATTCATCTGACTTCCAGCCTGACGCTGAGCGGCCTGAGTAATATTCTGAGCCTCAGAATGCCGTGCATTCATATTCTGATGACTCTTCATTGCAGCCTGGCGTCTCTGTTCCTGAGCTTCAGGAGAAAGCTGGATACGAACTTTGAATACGCGGCTCATTACAGTATCTCGAATAGAATCAAGCATTTCGTCAAACAAATTGAATCCGTCAATCTTATATTCTGTCAGAGGATTCTTTGAACCATAAGAACGAAGACCTACGGCTTCACGCAATGCCTCCAAAGCCTCAAGCTGATCAAGCCATTTTTTATCGATAACCTGAACATACTGATATCTGATAAACATATTCAGATTTTCTTTGCCAACGAGAGTTTCCTTCTCAGTAATATCATTCTGAAGAGCAGCCTCAAGCGCATCTGCCGAAAGGCGCTCTGCAGGAAGAGCAATTCCGAAAGTATCCTTTATCTCTTCATTGAGAGCATTCTCAGCCTCACTGTGATGCTTGCGTCCGGCACGATCATATTCATAGAACATAGCCTGAACTGCGTCCCGAGCGTTGTTCATTACGCGGTCTGCAAGCTCATTGTCTCCAAGAATCTCATCCCTCTGCTCATAAATTACAGTTCGCTGCTCATTCAATACATCATCATAGTCAAGGAGGTGCTTTCGGATTTCAAAGTTTCTGTCCTCAACTTTCTGCTGAGCCTTTGCAATACCCTTGTTCAACCACGGATGATCAATAGGTTCTCCCGGCTCCATACCGATTCTTGTCATCATAGTTTTCATGCGGTCTCCGCCAAAAAGACGCATAAGATCATCATCCATAGAAATAAAGAACTTTGATCGTCCAGGGTCCCCCTGTCGTCCGGAACGTCCGCGAAGCTGATTGTCAATTCGGCGTGATTCATGACGTTCTGAACCAATTACATAAAGTCCGCCGCAGGCTTTTACTTCTTCATTATCTTTAAGCCACTGCTCTTTTTCAATTTTGAGCGCAGCCTGATACTGCTCAGGAGTTGCATTTGTTCCGGCTCTCTTTAATGCACGGAACTCAGGGTTTCCGCCAAGCTTAATGTCGGTACCTCGACCGGCCATGTTGGTTGCAATAGTAACGGCACCTTTTGCACCGGCTTCTGCAATAATCATGGCTTCCCGAGCATGGTTCTTTGCGTTCAATACTTCATGACGGATACCTTTCTTTGTAAGAAGCGCAGAAAGATGCTCTGATTTTTCAACGGAAACAGTACCTACAATTACCGGCTGGCCTTTTTCATGGGCTTCCTTCACTTCACGTGCAATGGCTTCCCACTTGTCAGACTCGTTCAAATAAACTTCGTCATTCTCATCGATTCGGGCAACCGGACGGTTTGTTGGAATAGCAACAACGTCAAGTTTATAAATCTTATTAAATTCAACAATTTCAGTAGCTGCAGTACCAGTCATTCCGGAAAGTTTCTTGTACATTCGGAAGAAGTTCTGGAATGTAATTGTGGCAAGTGTTCTGTTTCTCTGAGCAATCTTCAAATGCTCTTTTGCCTCAATAGCCTGATGCAATCCGTCGCCATAGCGGCGGCCTTCAAGAACACGACCGGTAAATTCATCTATAATCTGAACCTGTCCGTCGCGAACGAGATAGTCAACATCAACCTTATAAAGCACATGGGCCCGAACAGCCTGAGTAAAGTAATGAACGTACTCAAAGTTCTCTTCGTCTACAACTTTTGTATCAGGAGCAATCAAATTGTGCTGATGAAGAATTTCATCAATGTGGTTGATACCTCTGTCAGTGAAAGAAATTCGTTTTGATTTCTCGTCAACCTTGTAGTCGCCCTTTATATTCTTCCTCTGCTCAGCATCCATCTCAACTTCGTCCGGATAGTCACCTGTAGCAGGATCTTTCTCCACTTCTGTAAGCTGATCTACATATTTATCAACTTCATGGAATTTATATGTATCATCTTCACCCTGACCGGAAATGATAAGAGGAGTTCTGGCTTCATCAATTAAGATAGAGTCAATTTCATCGACTACGCAGAAATTGAAGCCGCGCTGAACTTTACGTGCAAGATCAATCTGCATGTTGTCGCGAAGGTAGTCAAATCCAAACTCGTTGTTAGTACCGTATGTGATGTCACATGCGTAAGCAGCCTTGCGGGCATCATTATCCATATCAGTAAGGATTGCGCCGACTGTCTGACCAAGATATGTATATACAGGACGCATCCAGTTTGAGTCACGTTCTGCAAGATAATCGTTTACAGTAACTACATGAACGCCGTTTCCGCTGAGGGAGTTAAGGTATACAGCAGGAACACACATGA
Source organism: Treponema sp. (assembly GCA_017390125.1). Classification (GTDB taxonomy): domain Bacteria; phylum Spirochaetota; class Spirochaetia; order Treponematales; family Treponemataceae; genus Treponema_D. The sequence continues at coordinate 154 of JAFPCT010000090.1, read as the reverse complement.
GGGTCTTACCTTCACCTGTTTTCATTTCTGTAATTCTGCCGGAATGAAGGACCAGTGAACCCATTATCTGTACATCGTAAGCACGTTCACCAAGAATACGGAAAGCAGCCTCTCTTGCAAGAGCAAAGGCTTCAGGAAGAATGTCATCCAGAGT
>JAFPCT010000089.1 GCA_017390125.1 Treponema sp. | reverse complement strand
ATGACGGATTTTCTGCTGACGCTCAATATTTGAAAGGCGTGTCACCTCGTCAAGATTCTCAAAATCATTAAGGACATTGTTCTCTCTGTCAGAAATAGTAAGGTTCTCTTCCTTGAGGCCTTCAATCATCGTAAGGACAAGTCTCTGAAGGTTTTTCTGCTTTTTCTTGTTTGTTGCAAGATCGCTGGAAGGAACAATTCGAAGTACAACAGAAGCGGAAACCGGATTCTGGTCAGATGAGAAAAGCTTTGTTTCCGGCATTACGATAGTTACATTGGCTTCCGATACGTCATCAAGAGCCTCAAGCTGCTGCTCAACGCGCCGGATAACGGCATTCTTAAGTTTTACATTCTGTTCGAAATCAGTAGCAGACCATGAGCGGTTATATAAATCCGAAAAAGGATCCCAGGATGCAGGGGTAAGTCCTTCCGCCATGAGAATAGAGCGCATTTTGCGTGCAGTTTTTTCATCAGCAACAGAGATGTAACCGGTATCATCCGTAAAAGCCTGTACATTTTCTTGAGAAAGCCGATCAAGAATCTGTTCTTTTCTTGTCTCATCTCTTACAGGAGCATTAAAAAGACGTACTGTGGCCGGGGATGAAGAAACCCGGGTTGCAACAATAACAGCAATAACAACGGCAGCTATGACTGCCAAAAGAATAACTTTTTTTACGATTGAAGCAGATTTCCAGAAATCCCTGGATTTTGCCATCATCTTATTAAGCCATTCGTTCATCTGACCCCTCCCGTGAACGAATCTGTAAATTTAATTGATTATATCATATAACTGATTTTCTGACAATGAAAACATGAAACGAGAAAAAAAACAGCTCAATTAAAAAAAACGGCAGATCAACTAGCGTGTCGTAGTAATCTCAGACCAGCCCTGAACCAGCCGGTCAATGACAGACTGCGCAAGGTTCAATGACATACGGGCCTTGCTCATAGCGATTGTTACGTCATGAAGGTCCACGCTGTCAGGATCTGTAATAACCTTCTGCTGAAGGTCTGCGACCTGAACCTGCTGATCGTTCATTGTCTGAAAGGCATTCAAAAGATAATCTTCAAAGCTGCGTCGGGTTTTCTCAACACCGGTTTCAGCAGAAGACAAGCCGTCGATTTTTACAAGCGCATTTTTTCCAGTATGAAGGGATTCCGTGCGCGTCATCTGAAGTGTACTGAATTCAGGAATTTTCATTTTCACCACCCGACTTGAATTCTACATTGCATTGAATTCTATGTCAATTAACAAATTTACCGGTTGCCGATATCAAGGGCCGCGCTGAACATGCTTTTCGCACCTTCGATAACCGTAGAGTTGGCCTCATATGCTCTGCTTGCAGAAATAAGGTCAACCATTTCATTCACGATATTAACGTTCGGATATTCAACGTAACCTTTGTTCGGACCAGACTGGATTGCATCCGGATTGCCAGGGTCATAAACAAGCCGTCCCTGTGTCTCTGTATCCTTTACTATCTCACGAACCTTAACCCCTTTGCCCGGTCCGTTGTCCAAATCAGAAGGCGTAAACGGAGAGCGGAACTGAGGATGACTTGCGCTCACCGGCTCAAAGACAACCCTGGAGCGCTTGAACGCGCCGCCTTCCTGTGTTCTTGTAGTGGAAGCGTTCGCAATGTTGTTTGAGATTACGTCAGAGCGAAGGCGCTCTGCGCTCATTCCTGTAGCTGCTATATTAATCGATGTAAAAAGTCCCATTTTGATCTCCTAAAAGCACGCTCTCAGAGCGTTATTTTTTCATTACTGCATTAACCTGGCTGAATTCAAAATTCGTAAGATGAGTGAGAAGCCTGTACTGCATCTGAATCTGGAGAATGTTGTTTGCTTCCGTCTCGGCATCAACATTGTTTCCGTTTGCTTTTGCTGCAGTCCCATAGTCAAGAACACGGCGCGGCTCTACATCACGGTAATCATAAGGTTCATAAAGGGAAATATGTCGCTCATCTGTACGGGCAAGCTGAAAGGCATTCTTTGCCTTTTCCTCGCTTTCAAAAGCCCTTTTGAGCTCGCTTTCAAAATTTACTGTGGATCGTTTAAAATTCGGAACCTCGCTGTTGGCAAGGTTGTTTGCTGACACCTGATAGCGCAGGCTTGTTGCATCCATGGCTCTGTGAAGCAAATCTACAGAACGGGTAAAACTGTTCATTTCGGCATCCTAAGAAATCCGCATGATTGTGAGAACGGAATCCTTACCTTGATTGTCGGAATGAACAGCTTTTAGTTTAGAACTTTTAGAAAAAAACTAGAGAATATAGCGGCTCAAATCCTGGCTCTGAACTATATCACCAAGCTGACGGTTTACATAATCGGCATCAACAGTTATTGTCTCGCCGGAATGCTCATCAGCAGTGAAGTTTATTTCATCCAGAACTTTTTCCATAATCGTATGCAGGCGTCGGGCACCGATGTTCTCTGATTTTGAGTTCACCTCTTCCGCAATGACGCTCATCCTGTCAACAGCATCCGGCGTAATCTGAAGAGTTACGCCCTCTGTCTTGAGAAGCTCTGAATACTGCATTATAAGGCTGTTCTTAGGCTCCTGAAGAATGCGTTTGAAATCATCCTTCGACAGGCTTTCAAGCTCAACCCTGAGAGGAAAACGTCCCTGAAGCTCAGGTATAAGATCACTTGGAGAGGCAACGCTGAAAGCACCTGCCGCAATGAACAGAATGTGAGTTGTATTCACAACGCCGAATTTAGTACTTACATTGCTTCCCTCAACAATAGGAAGAATGTCACGCTGAACGCCCTCTCGGCTTACATCCTGTCCGTGGCTTTCACCGTGAACAGCAATTTTATCGATTTCATCAATGAATACGATTCCGCTGTTCTCCACGCGTTTTTTGGCCTCGTCGCAAACCTTGTCGTTGTCAACCATGCTGTCCAATGTTTCTTCTGTAAGAATTTTGCGGGCCTCACGAACAGAAACAGTCCGTCTCTTGTGACGTCCCCCGTTGAGCATACCGGCAAGGCTCTGCATACTGCTTTGAAGGTCATCAAGTGAACCGCCTGCAATAATCTCCATGCTCGGCATTCCCTGCTGACGGCTTACAGTCACTTCTACTTCCCTGTCTTCCAGTTTTCCCTCCCGGAGCATCTGACGGAACTTTTCGCGGGTCGAAGTCATTCCGCCTTCAGAAGAAGATCCTGCCGGTTCAGAAGTGCCGTCACCAAGAACTATTACATTTCCTTCCCCTGCAGCTTCCGAGACAGTCTGTGCGACATCGGAGGCAGAAGCTTTTTCCTTTTTGCCGGAACCAGGAAGAAGAAGATCAAGGAGTTTTTCCTCAACAACAGAAACAGATTTTTCCCGGAGAGTCTCCTCCATCTCTGCCTTAACGTCTTTATAACCTACAGCCATAAGATCCCGGACCATAGACTCAACGTCCCTGCCCACATATCCTACTTCCGTATATTTTGTAGCCTCAACTTTAAGGAAAGGAGCATTGCAGAGTTTTGCAAGACGGCGGGCAATCTCTGTTTTTCCGCAGCCGGTCGGTCCTATCATAAGGATATTCTTAGGTGCAACCTCATCCCGAATCTCCTCAGGAAGCTTAAGACGGCGGGTTCTGTTGCGCAGGGCAACGGCAACAGCTCTCTTAGCCTTGTCCTGACCGATGATGTACTGGTTCAGCTTTTCCACAATCTGCTTGGGAGTCAAATCAGTTCTGTTCTCCATAAAAATCAAAGCTCCTCTACGGTAATATGATTATTTGTATAAATGCAAATATCTCCGGCAATTTTAAGGGATTTTTCTGCAATCTCCCTTGCCGAAAGATCTGAAGAGTCAAGGTATGCAAGAGCGGCAGAATAAGCATAGTTTCCGCCGGAACCGATTGCAAGGACATCATTCTCAGGTTCGATTACGTTTCCGTCACCGCTTATCAAAAGAATCCTGTCCTTGTCAGCAACAAGAAGAAGAGCCTCCAGTTTCTGAAGCATTTTTTCCGTACGCCACAGTTTTGCAAGCTCCACGGCAGCACGGGTGAGATCTCCGTTGAATTCCTTTACTTTTGTTTCAAACCTGTCAAAAAGCGTAAACGCATCGGCAACGCTTCCGGCAAAACCAGTAAGAATCTTGCCGTCATAAATTCTGCGCACTTTTGTCGCATTTCCCTTCATGACGGTATTTCCGGCAGTAACCTGTCCGTCACCGGCCATGGCAACATGACCGTTTCTCTTAACTGCAATTACAGTTGTACTTCGTATCTTTTCTTTTTTCATACAGTTCCTTAATCCTATTTTGAATGAGGATGAGCCTTATTATATATATCAATAAGTTTTTCTGTTGTTATATGTGTATACCTTTGAGTTGTAGAAATGCTTGAATGTCCCAGCATTTCCTGCACAACCCGGACATCAGCCCCGTTCGAAAGCATTGCCGTTGCAAAAGTATGACGCAGGGCATGGGGTGAGACATGCCGGTTAATCCCCTGAAAGCCAGTGTATTTGCTCAGGATATAACGTACTCCGCCTGTAGAAAGGGTTCCTCCCTTCTGATTTACAAAAACATAGGGAGAAGAATCTGCTATGCCGCTTTTTGCAAAACGTTTCTTTCTGTCCTCAAGATAAACGACGAGAGCCTCCTGCGCTTCCTTCTCAAAATAAACGCAGCGGTCTTTTTTACCTTTACCAGTTACAATCGCAGAAGAATATCCGGAAACAAAATCCTTTATTTTCAGGGAAACAATCTCGCTTACTCGGCAGCCGCTGGAATAAAGCATTTCAAACAGAGCCTTGTCGCGTGTCTCCCACAAAAGCTCATGAGATTCAGGAAGAGCGCACAAAACGTCGATTTCCTTGGAAGTAAGGAACCGAGGGATATGCTTAGGCACCCGGACAGTTTTCAGCTCAAGCGCCGGATTTTTTTCCAGATATCCGATTTTCCTGCAGTAGGCAAAAAAAGTCCTGGTTGCGGCAATAAATCTGTTTATCGACGTGTTCGCCTTGTTGGCACCGCTGAGTTTTGCAACGCAAAAACGAAGGTCCTCCGTAGAAATATTTTCTATCAGGACATCCGCCCCCAGCACGTCAACCAGATGCTTCAAATCATTCCTGTATGCAATGACTGAGTTTCTGCTCAAAGTCCTGACGGACTGAATGTATACAAGAAATTCCTCAGTCAATTCAGCTAACTTATAAGATGCCATTGCCTCAAGCTACTCTTCATCACCTGTCATAACCGAAACAGAATCTTCTTCCGCAGAATGGAGATAATCACAGTCCGGATTAATACATGATTTATATGAACCGTTTTTCTTGTCGAATTTTTCAACAAGGAACCAGCCGCACTTAGGACAATAGGAATCAATCGGCTTAAAGTGGCTGATAAAATTACAGGTCGGATAGTTTGTACAGCCGTAAAATTCCTTTCCCCTTCCCTTTGTCTTTCTGGCAACGATCTCACCGTTACAACCAGCCATAGGACATTTTGCAAGAGGAATTGACTT
>JAFPCT010000088.1 GCA_017390125.1 Treponema sp. | reverse complement strand
GTTTTCTACAAAAGAATATTCTTCGCCAGTCTCAAGGCTGATTTCCCTGAAGTAAACAGTCTGGTTTGTGGTTCTCTTGCTGATTATTGATTTTGTTGATTCAAGCTGAGTGTTTTTTACTGTAAATACATTGAAGTCGCAGCTGAACATTCTGTCGTCTGCAAGTTTGAAGCGCAGGGTTTCAGGAGAATTGTTCTTTATGGAAATATGAACGTATACAGGGTTTGTATCTGCGTTACCAGGATAGTACATTGTCTTGTCAAAATATTTTATTGAGAGGTTCATGTCATTGAAAGCTGCGGCATCAACTTTATTTTGAGCGAATGTAATCTGTCCAAAAACTAATAAAAAAGCTATAATAGCAAGTGAAGTGCGTTTCAATGTATTTCTCCTTCATGACTTATTTTGAAACTCATAAAGCGGGATTGATTTCCACCCGTTTAACTATTTTAATTATCGGAAATTTTTTATGAATTCATTATTACCAAATTTAATTCAGCAGAAGCTTCAGTCATGGGAACCGTTCCGTAACGGAGCTTCGTTCCTTGCTTCTGAAAACTGCACCAGAAATACGGACGTATTCGGGGTAAAAGGTTCTCTTGCAAGTTTTTTCCTTGCGGAATATTTCAGGCACAATAAAGTCTTCTGGCAGAATTATTTACAATATAACAGAGCGGGGTATTCTTCTCAAGCGATAAAACTTTCGGAAGGAAAGAAATTCACATCCGGCGCTTCAAAACTTCTGGTAGTTGTACCGGCCGAGCGGGACGCAGAGACTTTGCGCGGAGACATTGAGACAAATTTTCCGGAGGCGCAGGTGACTGTTGTTCCTGCCTGGGGAACATTGCCTTACAGGCCTGTTAATGCAGGAAATCGGATTTTCGGAACGCGTGCCGGTTCACTTTCTAAACTTGCCTCGTCTTTTTCTGATGCTGCCGATACATTGAAACTTAAGCCGCAGATTTTCATTGTTCCTGAAAGAGTCTGCGAAACTCCGCTGCCGCCTCCTGAGTACATCAGGTCATTTATTTTCAGGCTAAAAAAAGGAGATGAGCTTGATACATTGAAAATTGCCTCAAAGCTTTCTGAAATAGGTTATACAAGGGTTCCTAGAGTAGGGCTTCCTGGAGAATTCAGTCTGAGGGGCGAGGTTCTGGATATTTATCTTCCTGCTGAAGAGCTTGCTGTCCGCATTGTGTTCGATTTTGACCGGATTGAGGAAATTAAATCTTTCTATCCGGAAAATCAGTCTACGGTTCAGAAACTGGATTCTATTCTTGTTTATCCGATGAAGGAAGTTATCTGGAATAAGGAATTTACAGACATACTTGAAAATAAACTTGCAGATCCGAAGGAAGACAATCCTTTGCGCCTGCCTTTTACTGAAGAAGCAAAGAAAAACCGGGATAAACTTCTTTCTGAACTCAGAAATTTTTCTCAGAGTGAAGGCGAGGAGCTTTTCTATCCGCTTTTGTGGGATGAGCGTCATTCAATTTTTGATTACATAGACGAAAATACGAGGGTTTTCTTTTTTGATTATGACCGTCTTGCAAATTCTGCGGAAAACACTTCCCGGGAATTAACAGGTATGTACCGTAAGGTCCGCCCAGAACTTCCTGTAATGCCGCCAGAGGAAATGTATTTTACTTTTGAGGATCTTTGCGGAAAAGTTGAGAAAGCTGTTCGGTTCAGAACCCTTAAGGCTGATGAGGATGAGAATGCCGTTGAAGAAAATGAAAATGAAGAAACTGGCGAGGACGGAAAAAATGTTCATATAATTCAAATTCCTGCTGAACCGGCACAAAGTTTTTTTGGAAACATAAATTTCCTTAAGGAACAGCTTCTGAATATGCAGGAGGAAGGCTGGTCTGTCTTTGTTTTTGCAGACAATGAAAATCAGGCTCTCAGAATCAATGAGATATTGAAGGATTATCCTTTCATCAAGATTTATGGAGCGGCCGTTTCAGAAGGTTTTTCTGTTCCTGATATTAAGCTGCGGGTTATTCAGGAAAACGAGATTTTCGGGCGGAGAAAATACGTTCCGAAATCACTGCATAAGGCAAAGAGTCAGGTAATCGACACATTCGTAGAGTTGAATCCAGGAGATTATGTCGTTCATGTTAATTACGGAATCGGCCTTTTCAAGGGCATTGAGCGTGTAAAATCAATGGGAAATGAACGGGATTACATCAAGCTTGAATATGCGGACGAAGAATTTGTATTTGTTCCGATCGAGCAGGTAAATCTTGTCCAGCGATATATAGGTAGTGAAGGGGAAAAGCCTTCCCTTGACCGTCTGGGCAGCAAGGCCTGGGAAAACCGAAAGAATAAGGTTCGTAAGGCTGTAGAAGATCTGGCACAAAAACTTATTTCTCTTTATTCCAGAAGAAAGGCTGCTAGGGGATTCCCGTTTCCGAAAGACACTGAATGGCAGACAACCTTTGAGGCTGCGTTCCCCTATGAAGATACTCCTGATCAAATTACTGTAACACGGGAAATAAAGGAAGACATGGAGAAAGCTGTTCCTATGGACAGGCTTGTCTGCGGAGACGTAGGCTACGGAAAAACAGAAATTGCGATGAGGGCGGCATTTAAGGCTGTTATGGGCGGAAAACAGGTTGCCTTCCTTGCACCGACTACAATACTTGCAGAGCAGCATTATGAGTCCTGTGTTGAGCGTTTCCGAAATTTTCCGGTGCGCATTGCGCATATGAGCCGTTTTGTTTCTCCTGCGGAACAGAAAAAGATTCTTGCTTCCTTGAAAGAAGGACAGGTTGACATTCTTATTGGAACCCACCGCATAATTCAGAAAGACGTTGTGTTCAAGAATCTCGGGCTTATGATAATTGATGAGGAGCAGCGTTTCGGAGTAAAAGATAAGGAAAAGCTTAAGGAAATGAAAAACAACATAGACTGTCTTGCCATGTCTGCTACGCCGATTCCTAGAACTCTGCACATGAGTCTTTTGAAAATACGTGACATGAGCCTTCTTACAACACCTCCACAGATTCGAAAGCCGATTGAAACTATTATTGACGAATACAGCGATGAAAAGGTTTGCTCTGCGATACGCCGCGAGGTTGAGCGCGGAGGCCAGGTATTCTATCTTCATAATCGTGTTGAATCTCTGAATGAAACAAGGCTCAAACTGGAACGGCTCTTGCCGGAAATGATGATTGATGTTGCTCACGGGCAGATGACAAGTGATGAGCTTGACGACATTTTCCGTAGGTTCAAGATGGGTGGATTCCATGTTCTTGTTGCTACTACAATCATTGAGAACGGAATCGACATTCCGAATGTTAATACGATAATCATTGACCGTGCTGACATGTACGGCATCAGCCAGCTTTATCAGCTCCGAGGACGGGTTGGAAGAAGCGACAGAAAAGCCTATGCATACATGCTGTACCCGGGAAACAGGTCTTTGAGCGAAATTGCAATGAAAAGACTTCAGGTTATCAGTGATTTTACTGAATTGGGAAGTGGATTTAAAATTGCAATGAAAGACATGGAGATTCGTGGAGCAGGAAACCTTCTTGGCCGGGATCAGTCAGGTTCCGTTTATTCTGTAGGTTTTGATATGTACATGAGGCTTTTAAATGAAGCTGTGAATCATCTGGTTGCTCAGGAAGATTACAAAAGCCAGACAGAGACATTGCTTGAGCTTGAATATACAGGCTTTATTCCAGAAACCTACGTCCAGAATCCCCAGACTAAAATGGAAATTTACAAGAAAATTGCTGCTGTTGAAACCCGCGGCGAACTTGACGGAGTTGTTGTTGAGCTTCTTGACCGTTTTGGTCCTATTCCTGATGAAGTTTCAAGTCTTCTGTCTCTTGCGGAAATAAGGATTCTCTGCAAGAAACTGAACATATCTTCGATAAAAGAGCGTCAGGGGCTTGTTTCCGTAGAATTTGCAAGGGTAAGCGACATTTCTATCGATAAAGTGCTCAGGCTTATTGCTGAAGCGGCCGGAAACGTGCGTCTTGATCCTGCAAAACCGAATATGATTATTCTGAATGCGGGAAAAATCGGTCTGAGGGAAAAGAGTGAATTTATACGGGAAAACCTTGAGAAAATAGCATAAAAAATCTAAATATGTGTTTTTAGTGCATGTGATTCCATGGTAAGGAGTAAAAAAGTCCCCGGCAGCTTGTTTTATTAACTATCCATAACGTATATTCTGTCTACCAGTTATATTATTTTATACACCTTAAGAATGTTTTAAACTAACCTGCCTGGCTGTTTTTATTAGAATTCAAGCTTTCGGACATTGATGCTCATAAGGATACCGATTGCGCTCATTGCAGTAAGCAAGGATGATCCTCCGTAAGAAAGAAAAAGCAGAGGAATACCTGTAATAGGCATTATACCCATTACCATTCCGACATTGATGAAGAAATGAATCATGAACATACCCAAAAATCCGGATGCAATGTAAAGTCCGAATCGGTTTGATGTATTTTTAATGATTACAAGAATTCTAAGCATTATTATCATGTACAGCGTGAAAACAAGAAGTCCGCCGATGAAACCGATTTCTTCAGAAAGGATACTGAATATAAAGTCTGTGGACTGCTGAGGCAGGAACCGGTAATGGCTCTGGGTTCCGTGAAGGAACGAACGTCCGAACAGACCTCCGGAACCGATTGCGATTTTTGACTGAATAATGTTCCATCCGGAACCAAGCGGATCTACAGAAGGATCCATAAATACGATAAGACGTTTGATCTGATAATCTTTAAGGAATTTTGAAGCTCCTGTGGAAAGAATAAGACCAAAAGCAATAATCGAAAATACGAATGAAATCCAGTAGTAATACTTTGAGCCATGGAAATAATGGCGTACGATGATTGAAATCAAGCTTATAGATGCAGTTGCAAGAATAAGAATCATCTTTAATTTTGTGTTTGTAATTGCACTTACAAATACAAGGGAATTATGCTTGATGAATTCATTCCATACAGGAAGAATTGTAAACAGAATCATTGAAAATCCAATTCCAAGCAGGAATATAATGTATCGTACAGGAATACCAGCGATAAAGCACATGAGAAAGAAGATAGGTATGTATACAGTTGCAGTTCCCAGGTCAGGCTGAATGAGAATCAAGCCGAAAGGCAGCATGAACAGCATGATTGAAACAACGAAACGTTTCAACTGATTTTCATTCAGAGATTCATCAAGATATTTTGCGAGAACTATTGTAAAGAAAATTTTGCAGAATTCTGACGGCTGAACACCGAAATCTCCGATTCCGAGCCAGCTTCGTGCACCGTTGACATAACGTCCGAAAATTCTTGTATAAATCAGAATGAGGATCATGATTAAATAAAAATAGTACCCTATTCTTTCGTATTTTCTGTAATCATACAGAGTGAAAAAAGTTAGGAAAGACAACCCTATTCCGGTCCATACAATCTGCTTTACATATTCTTTTGTAACTAGAACTCCCTCAGAGTTTATACCTGAGGAATAAATGAAAGCGATTCCGGTTGCACAAAGGATTATCACGCACAGAAGCAAAATATAGTCAAAACGGTCAAAAAAAGATGTTTTCATTCCCTACTCCTGTCTTGTCCTGTTTTTCATAAGGTAATTGAATCCCAGAGCCTGAACGGCTTCTTCATAAGTCTGCTTTGCAAAAATTCCCTGAAGAATTATGTTTGTCGCATACGGTGACCACCATTCCCACGGGTTGCAGGCTTCAACGATTGTAGCAACTACAACCTGCTCTTCTATCGGAGCTTCGTACGGCGCATAGGCAACCATCCATGAATGCCAGCTGGTTTTGTAAGGCGCAACTTCCGCTGTACCTGTTTTACCTGCGGCCTGAACAATTTTATTGTGCATAGGATACTGCGGAGTTCCGTCTGTAATTGTAAAGAGCATTGATTCCTTAACCTGCTTCCATACTTCGCTTGAAATGTTTGACTTGAACAGCACTTCAGGCTTAACTTCCTGAATGATTTCATTTGTAACAGGATCCCGGACTTCTTTTAAAAGATGCGGTTTGTAAATTACGCCTTCATTGGTAACCATTGCAGCCATGTTTGCAACCTGAAGAGGTGTCGCAAGCAAGTATCCCTGACCGATGGAAGCAGACATTGTGTCACCGCCAAGCCATTTTTCGTGATATCGTCGTTCCTTCCATTCGGCTGTCGGAACAAAACCTGTCTGCTGGCTCGGAAGGTCTATTTTAGAGCTTTGTCCAAAGCCGAATTCTCTGGCATATGAGGCAATTTTGCTTATACCAAGATAATCACGTCCGATTGTCCAGTAGTAAACGTCACAGGACTGAGCCAAACCGCCGTTCATATCCAGCCAGCCGTGACCAGGGGCATGAACGTGACAATGGAACACTCGTCCGCCGTATTTAAGGTAACCCTTGCATTCAATTTTTTTGTTTGCAGGAAATGCGTCTTCCTGAAGCATTGCTGCACTCATAATGATTTTAAACGTGGACGCAGGAGGATATACAGCATTTACTACGCGGTTTACCAAAGGCTGATTCTTTTCATCTTCCGTAAGAGTCTGATAATATTCACCGGCTTCATCAGTATTAAAAATATTAGGGTCAAAATACGGATATGAAACCATTGCCAGAATCTCACCGTTTCCAGGACGAAGGACAACTACCGCTCCTACCCTGTTTCCGAGAGTTTTTTCTGCAAGTTTCTGAATGTCTGAATCAATGGTAAGGATAAGGTTTTTGCCCATCTGCGGCGGTTCTACAACAGGAGTGTCAGAAATGATGCGTCCTCGAACGTCTACAGTACGGCTTTCACGTCCAGGAATTCCCTGAAGAAGGCTGTCGTACTGTTTTTCGATTCCAGTCTTTCCGACAATACTTTTTCGGGTATATCCTTTGTTGTACATTACGTTCATCTCTTCCTTTGTGATATCTCCTACATAGCCGATGACGTGAGCAATGGAACCTGTCTCAACATAGTTTCTGATTGGTTTTGAAACCCATGAAACGCCGGGAAGATCTGTCTT
>JAFPCT010000087.1 GCA_017390125.1 Treponema sp. | reverse complement strand
GTCATGGGAAAGGCCGTCCGTCATTTTCTGGAATTCTTCAATCTGGCTTTCAAGACGCTTAACGGCCGCAGTAGACTGCATGAATTTCGTCTCCAGGTTTGCAGTACTTGAAGAAAGTTTCTTTTCCTGCTGCTGGAAATATGCATCAAATTCGCCCTGCCTTTTGTCGGCATAGCGTCTTACCTTTTCAAAAGAGTTGTTGTCTCTGTCGAGAGTATGCAAAAAATATGAAATTCCTGCTGCAATTCCTGCAGACAATAAAAGAGTCAAAAAAAACATTTTCCCACCCAGTTAAACTTTTGTATTTTTCTAATTTAGCACAATATCCTGTAATTGACGATAGTTGCAGAACGAAATGTCAGCATCTTTATCTTTCATTTTAAAAATTCTTTTCCATGAAGGAAGCAAATACGCGCTCTTCATTCCGGCTTTTTTTGAGCCCACAACGTCGTACTTCTTGCTGTTTCCCACATAAAGAATTTTTTCAGGAGCAACGCCAAGTATCTCTGCCATTTTTAGGAATGAATGAACATCCGGCTTAAGGGCTCCAAGAGCTTCTGTTCCCAGCACTGCGTCGCAATACTGCTTCACACCCCAGATGTCGCCTTTCTGTTCCGGCGGAAAATCTGAAAGGAGCGCAATCTTAAAACCAGCTTCCTTGAATTTTTTGAATGTTTCCGGAACGTCTTTCATGCATGGCATGTGCACGAAATATTTCTTCAGACCGCTGTATACAATGCGGTCAAGTTTTGACAGTGCAGATTCATAGGAACAGTTCAGGCGGCGGGCCATTTTTTCTGCCTGCACCTTCTTGAAGTCTTCCTGAGGAGCCATCCCGTGCATTTCGTGGCGGGTAAGTCCGAAGTGAAGGAAAAAAACACCGTGGAAAATATAATGCCGCAGGGCATAGAAATGAATACGCCACTGATCGTAGAGAGTTCCGTCAATGTCAAATGCTACGGCTTCTATTTCGCCAAGATTCTTTACCTGCACATGGTCTCCTTTTCTATCTCTTTATAATGCTGTACTCAAATATTGCAACGCCTTCCGTAGGTCCCGGTGCAAAGCGCCACCTTGAGATCTGGGTCCGGATTTCAGACTGAATCTCCGGCGGAATAACTGCTGCCGGCCGGAATGAGATCCCGTTCTGAGGAACATTTCCGGAAGGAAGAACTGTGAATTCTATTGTAACAGTTCTTGTGTTATCTATCAATTTTGAATTCTCTTCCGAGATAAAAATTTTAGGTTCCTTTGGTTCTATGAGAACCCGGGAAGAACCGTCTGAAAGAGAAAGGGAAATCTTTCCGTCATTAGAGCGGGCAGCCATTACTTTTGACCTTGAGCTGATGCCGTTTCCGCCATCACCAACATTGCCTTCGAAAGTCTGCTCCGTTTCCGCAATCTTATTCAGAGTGCCGGAGGTTGCGGCGGAAGATGAATAATTCTTTGAATTTTCACGTCCGTCAGTTGCAGTAACGGCCTTGTCCTTTGCTGTCGCAGTACCTGCAGAACCAGAAAGGGCTTCACCTCCGGTTATTGATTTTGCGGCATTATTACTGCTCGAAGCCGATGAGCTAGTGGATTCGACGCCGTCAAATGAATCCCAGTCGATTTCCTTTTTTGAAGAAGATGTTTTGTTCATCTGCTCCTCAAGAAGCTCGTCCATGCTCCTTGCATATTTTATGTCAGCCTTCTTGTATGGTTCCGCAGGCTTCGGAGTTTCCGCAGCCTTAGGAGCCTCTGCCGGTTTTGAAGCAGCTTTTGCCGGTGCCTGAGAGGGAGCAGTTTTTGCCGGTTCCGCTGTTTTCTGAGCGGCAGGCTTTGCTTCCTGGGCTTTCTGAGGCTGTTTTACAGGCTCAGTTTTTTTTGCTGCAGGAGCTTCCTGTGTCTTCTGCACTTTTTTAGGGGCGGCAGCTTCTTTTGCAGTTGCGTCCGGCACCTTTTTTACAGCGGCAGAACTTTTTTCCGATTTTGTTGTCTCAATCTTCTGAACAGGCTCCAGCATGATCTGAACGGTCTTGTAATGCTCCGGCTTTTTGAATACCGGTGAAACAGCAAGTATGATGAGTATAATCAGCCATACAATGCCTGTGCCGCCCAAAGCAAGCTTCATCGAAGAAGACTGGGTCTTGTCCACGGAGTGAGAATCTATGAAATACGAAAATTCTTCTACTATCTGCATTTACCTTTTTTCTTTAGTGCGCAAATTAACGGCCGCATAACCGTTCATTCTGATTACGTCAAAAAGCTTTACTATGGTTCCGTTTGTAACTTCTGCGTCAGCTTCTATTATAATCGGGAATTCAGACTTCTTTGTTTTCTTAGTGTCAAAGGCGGCAAGCTCTTCTCCAAGTCCCTTGAAGGAAACCTGTTTGTCATTGAACCAAAGACCGCCGTTCTTGTCTGCAGTAATCGTAATTCCAAGATTTGAAGTGCTCTCCGCCGTCGTGCTTTCAGGCAGGTGCATGGAAATTCCCGGAAGAACTGCAAATGTCGTTGAAACGAGAAAGAAAATAATCAGCTGAAAAACAACGTCAAGCATAGGCGTCATGTCAACGCCGGCCTGAACACCTTTCCGTCGTGCCTTTAATCTCATTTAATACGTCCTGAAAGTCTTAATACAATATGGGTTACGTTTGATTCCATTTCTGTAATGCGGCGGTTTACGCGGCTTACAAAATAATTGTAGAAAATCAAAGATGGAATTGAAACTACAAGTCCGGCAACCGTCGTTACGAGAGCTTCTCCAATTGCGCCGGCAAGCAGAGCCGGGTCACCCATGGTTCCGCCTGCACCAAGAACGCCGAAAGCCTTAATATTTCCTGTTACAGTTCCCAAAAGTCCCAGCAGAGTTGAGATATTTGCGATTGTTCCCAGAGCTGTAAGCAGGTGCTCAAAACGTGGAATTACAGCAGACATTTCAGCCTCAACAGCATCTTTCATGTCTTTTTCATCCCAGCGGCGGCAGTCCAAAGCCTTTTTGATTACCTGAGAACATGGAGTATCAGCTTCTGCGCAACTTACTGCGGCCGCGTCAAAATTTTCGCCGTCAAGTGAATTGCGCAGGTCATACATCAGTTTTGCATCCTTTTTCTTTGTAACGTAAAAATAATAGCAGCGTTCAAATATTATAAAAGTGGCGATGACTCCGCAAAGGATGATTGGTATCATCAGGATACCGCCTGCTCTTAAACTGTCAAACATTTTTCAAAACCTCCAGATCAATCTTAGAAAAAGAATTTAACAAGGGCCGCAATGGAACCGCTTCTTTCTATATACTTTCCTGCGTATGTTCTTTCTGAGCCCGCAATTAATTTTACAACATCATTGGAAGAAACGGCAAGTCTAACTGCATTTGTAAGGCGCAAAAATGCGCTTAAGTCAATGTACGGACATTTGTCGTCATTAGAAGCAAGTCCCTGCCGTACAATTCCGTTAAAGCCGAAACGTGCAGTGCTGTTCTGCGCTGAGAACACGCATCTGAGCTCCTGCTCAGTTTCCAGAGCAGGCACATCAAGCCAGTATGCCTTCCAGCCTGCGGTGAAAGAAAATACCTTGAAACGGAATGCAAGGGCAACGTCTGTATTCAGCTGAAGCGTATCATCTTCGTAATATGTGTACTGGCCGTAGTGAGACACAACCTCATCATCCGATTCATACAATGGCTGCCAGGTGTCGTTTCCGTAGGCCGTATCCTTGAACACTCCGTTGAGAGAAAGGGTGAAAACTTCCTTTACCGGGATTGAAACTGAAAGATCCGAATACCAGCAGCTTGTCTCATCAGGCATGATTTCCAGAGCCGCAAACTTAAATGCCCGTTCAAGCTCCTCAACTTTTGTAAGGGAAGACTCAATACCGCCTTTTGCCCATATGAGAAGTTTTTTAGAAGAAAGAGAATTGCTGAATGAAAATTCTGTTCCCACTGTGAACGGTACGATGACTGCATTATCACCGATTTTGTCTCCGATTACAGCAGAAGCGTTTCCGTAGATTTTTACAGAATCATTGCTCCAGCCCAGATCAATTCCAAAATTTCCGCGGTTAATTGTACGGCTTTCTGCAAATGAATCTTTTGTATCGTATTCAGACTGATATTCAGAAAATAAACCAAAGCTGAAATTCTTTGAATTTTTAAATGCAAATCGAAGTGAAGGATTCCAGTCGATAACACCTGCGTTGCAGTATGAATCAGGTACGTTTACAGCAGAAGCAGGAATAACAAGGTTTCCGTTCTTATCAAGATACCATACACTTCCTGTTGTGGTGGCATAGCGTTTGTACCAGTCGCCGTTCATGGCAAGAGAAAGCACAGCATTCTTCGTAAATTTTATATCCCAGTCAAGGAACGCATAAAATTTATCCTGATTGACGTCCGTTATGTATTCGTATTTGTCCTGAAGGCCGTTTGCCTTGTTCTCATAGCTTCCTGCAAGGAACAGATCCATTCTCTCTGAAGAAAAAGTTTTGTCGGCATAGATGAGCGTATTGCGGTCAAAATAGCCGCCTGTAAGTGAACGGCCGGAATAACCGTTTGCCGATTCATGGGAAAAGTTTACTTTGAAGGGATTTTTACCGGACTGTCTGTAAAGAGAAAAGTTTCCGGTAATGAATCCAGGATAGCCGGCTCCGGCAACACCTTCTGCATAAATGTTCTTGCGGGAAACATCTTCAGAAGCAATGCTCCTTACGTTTTCAGAAGCGACATCAACGCTTTCCGGCAGTACAGGCAGCACAGTCTCATTCTTATTTGATTCCGGCAGAACCTTTGAATAATCCGGCACAGCGCTCTTTCCCGCTTTAGGCGCTCCACCTGAAATTACGGTAGAAACATCCGGTAATGAAATTTCCTCTACTTCACTGCTCTGGGCAGCAATCAAATCTGCGGCAAGAAAAACCGCGCATCCAAAAAGTACTGTTTTTGTAAGTTTCATAGCAATCCTCAATCCAGATTTGTTTAGTTGTCAGTCTTAACGGCCTTTGCCTGTCTGCTCTGCGGATAAAGTTTCTGCAAAGTGCGGGCAGTTTCATTTGCATCGCCAGGCAGTCCCTGGGCAATGAAAGCATCGTATGCTCCGTACAGAGCGCCGGCAGCTTCGTCGCCGCGGCTGTTCATCCGGTAATATTCTGCGGCAGCAAGATACATTTCTGACGCAGCCTTATTTTTTCCCTGAGCCCGGTAAGCCTGAGCCAGAATATCAGCATTCTGCGCTGCCCACGGACTTTCAGCCTTTATGTTTTTCTTCTGCAGCGGCAGGAACTGCTCAGCCATTTTTACAGCCTCGGCTGAAGTCGCAGGTGATTTTGCGTACATTACTGCAAGCTCTGTTCCTGCTTTTCTGCCTTCAGGAGTATTCGTTCCTCCGGCCTTACGGTATTCATTTTCTTTTTTTACCATAGCCTCGTTCTTTCCGGCAGCAAGTTTTTCAAGGTCAGCGGCAACCTCCGCAATTCCGTCATTGCGGGCCTGATCGCCATATTTTGAGAGAAGGAAACGGGCATTTTCAAGGGCATTGCTGTATTTTCCTTCACCCCGGTACAGTTCTATAAGCCGTTTTGAAGAAGCATAGACATATGTGCTTTCCGGGAATTTTTTTATAAGTGCCTGATACTGCAGAATTGCCCTGGAAGTTTTTCCGGTTTTCGAAAGACAGTCAGCTGCAAAATACCAGCTTGAATCTACATAATCGCCTGTAGAATATTTTGAAGAATATTCATTGAAACGGGCAAGAGAATTTTCAAAGTCTTCAGCTGAATAATAAAGTTCTCCGCGGCGGTACATGGCCTCTTCGCCTGTTTTTTCCGACGAAAATTTTGTTCCGACTTCCTTGTATTTTGAATCTGCAAGGGAAAGCTGGTTCATTTTTTCGTAAATCTGCGCCATCTTGAAAAGGCTCTTCATGCCGAAAGAATTCTTCAGTTTTGAATATGGAGAAAGAAGGTTGAGGGCGCTCTCATAACGGTGGGAATCAGAATAGATTTCCGCACAGAGAAGCACAGCCTCCTCACGGTTTTCATTTGTTACGGAAGACTTTATAGCGCTTTCCGCCATCAGGATTCCATTGTCCGGATTTCCGCTCTGAACTGCAGCGTTGGCTGCCGTCATTTTTGCATTCCACAAAAGCTCATGGTCAGGATATTTTTCAATGAAAGCAGCAAGGTTTTTATATGCTTCCGAAGCCTTTCCCTGACGGTACTGGGAATATCCCTGATAGAACATTGCATAGGAAACAGCCTTCTTCTGACTTTCGTCATTGCGGTCTGCGTTTTTAAGGAAGGTCGCAAAGCTTTCCTCTGCATAAGGCCAGCTCCATGTGTTGAACTGGGCAAGTCCCAGAATGTATTTTCCCTCATTCAGACCGCTTTTGGCCGCCTCAATCTGAGCTTCCCTGTAGCGTCCCGAAAGGATGAGGACCTTCGCATAATTCAGGCGCTCTTCCGGAGTAATAGCAGATTTTTTGTCTGCTGAACCGTATACACCTGCCGCTTCCTTCAGTTTCTGCTGTCTGGCAAGAGTAAGAGCGTAAAGCTCATCGCTCTTTCCGGAAAGAAGTTTTGCCGAAGAAGAATAGTCCCCGGATTCATACTGAGCCAAAGCCATATAGTAATTTGTCGATTCATCAGGCTCTGCAATTTCCGTTGCAATTTTCTTAACATCGTTCCAATTTTTCTGGAAAGCAGCATATTTCACAAGGAGCCGGAGAAAATCATCACGGTATTCAGATTCTTCAATCTGCGGATTATTTTCAAGAATCGACTTAACGTACTGTTCTGCCTCGTGAGCGGATTTTTTCGTTACTTTCCGGCCTGCCTTTATTTCTGCGCGGTATGTATATGACAGGAATTTCAATTCATCAGAAGAATACTTTTCGGCCTCATCAAAATATCCGGAAGCCTTCTGGTAATCCCCCTGCACAAAGGCATCTATTCCAAGACGGGTCCAGAATTCTGCAAGAAGTTCCGGTGACGAGGCAAGAGTGTCCTGGGCATTTTTAAGAATCTCTCCCGGCTCCGCACCGACTTCTTTTCTGTGCTCAGATGAAACGTTATATGCCTTTTTGAGCGCATTTGAAGCAAGGCTCTTTTCGCCACCTTCAAGAACCTGACAGTAAAGCTCGTAGGCTTTTCTGTAATTTTTTTTTGCGGCATAGGCATCACCGGCATATTCAGTGAACACAAGATAAACTTTTTTCCTAAGGTCCTGGCTGGAAAACTTTTCGTAAAGAGCGATAGTTTTGTCAGCAGCTCCGGTTTTATTGTAGGAATCGGCAAGCTCAAGGAGAGCAGTACCATATTCCGAAGTTTCATATTTATTTCCGTTCCTGACTACATATTCAAGGTTCGGAACAGCCTTTGCATATTCTGCAATTCTGTAGTATACGTCTGCAGAATGAAAGATAGCCTGAGGGAAATAAGCACCGTTTTCTCCGGCCCTCGTGCAGTAATCAAAATAATAAGCAAGGGAATTTTCTGCATCATTTTTTAGCTCATAGGCACGGCCAGTCCAGAACCGCTGCTTCAAAAGAACATCAGATTTAAGGTTCAGTTTTTCTGCGCGAAGGAGAAGCTCCATTGCGGAATCAGTCTGTCCAAGGCGGACAAGGCTTTCCCCTTCCATAACCATTGCAGAAGGAATGTAGGATGATTCCGGATAATCCTGAAAAAGTTCCTCCGCATGCTGGACTACGCCAGGATAAAAACCGCTTGAATAAGAGGATAAAAGCTCATCATAGATAAGGACGTCCGTCTTTGAGGGAGCAGCAAAAAGTGCGGCAGACGCCAAAAACAAATAAATAGAAAAAACAATTTTTCTCATAGTGTAATAATAGTGAAGAAAATGAAATTGGTCTATTCAGCAGGAAAAAACTGCTCCGTTGCCTGGACGCGCACCAGAGAAATAAAATCAAGGCAGTAGCGGTTGTAGAATTCGTCAAAAGGAATTTCAGTTCCGTCCTTGAAAATCGTACAATTGAACCTGCCTTTTTCATCAAAATATGGAAAAAAAACACAGCATTCATTGAACACTTTTACTTCCGGGCTGCGGCGGTCAGTCTCACGGATTCCACCAAAATAGAAAGTTTCCGGTTCCGTTACAGCAAGGACATAAAGAAGAGCCTTGAGGCTGTGCATCTTATAGCCGGAATTCTCAACATAACCTGTAGAGTTTACGATTCCGTTCTCAGTTAATTCTGCAGTAAAAGGCTCAACCATTACGTCCACACCAGACTGATCGAACATATAATTGTGTGATGAGCGTACAGAAACAATTGCGCTGGCAAGATTTCGTATCCAGTCGAGGGCAAAGGAAATTGCGTACCTGTCGCTCAAAATTCCCTGAAATCCGACATCCTTATACTGTACGGTCTGAACCAAAAGAGGATCCCTTTTCAGCCTTCCGCCTGTGAGAGGCTCAATAATGCCGTCTGCAATCCACTTAAGGTATCCTGCCCCGGAAACAAGGATTTTGCCCTCGTCCTGCTTGGAAACTTCCCGCTTCTTTCCTGTCGAAAGGAAAACTGATTCTCCATTTTCGTCGTACATTGCGTCATCAGTAAAACTGACATGGGGATTTCTTTCACGAAGAACGGCCAGCATCTGCTGAACAGAATGATAGCCGTCTGTATAGATTTTATTGTACTGCCATGGAAGCATTCCGCTTGTCCATCGCACAATCTGCTCAAAGGAAGCCGTATAGAAACGGTTGAATGCAAGTCCCGTAGGAATTCCCCGGGCGGCATAGCAGCCGAAAACAACATAATCCGCATAGGCTGTCCGCTCAAAAGGCGTGAACTGAACGAAAACTTCGCTGTCGGCAGAAAAATAATACCGAAGGCGAATAGGCTTACCAGTTTTTTTGTCCCTCACAAGAACAAAGCTGCCCGGAGCATCTCCAGGGTAAATGTCCTGTGCCATGGTTTCTTTGCCCTTGTCGGAATATACGTCAACTTCAATTCTGGCGTAAGGCGCAATGAAGATGTTGAATGTGTCTTCTGTTTCCTCAAGGCGAATCTGGAATTTTTCCCCGATAGAATTCGTCCTGATTTCCGGACGGTTCATCCGGACTGTTGAAAGAGGTGCCTCAAACCAGTTTTCCACCAGATCCTTTCGTATTTCAGAAGAATCCGGAACACCGTAACGGTTGTAAAGTGCAAAAGAAGGCTTGAAAAGCAGGAAAAGTCCTGCAATGCCCAAAAGTTTTCTCAACGTTTTTTTCACTTCCGCACCTCTGTTAATCCTAATTCAACGACTACTCTTCTGCTGCAATCATGATTTCTTGATTTACAAGACCAGACTGCTCAATAGGAATCTCGCTTTCATTTACAGGTTCTGTATCAGTCATTGAGGAAGAACCTTCTGCAAGATGAACTACAGGACGGCTCTTTGTTCCGTCCGGATTCACGATTACGCCATCCTCATTTTCATCAGGATGTTTTCCTGCCGGCGCATTTGAAAGGAGAAGCTTAAGACGGTTCAACTGGTTTACTTCAGAAGAACCCGGGTCATAGTCAATGGCAGAAATGTTTGCTCCAGGGAAGCGGCGGCGCAATTCCTTGATCATGCCTTTTCCTGTAACGTGGTTAGGAAGACATGCAAACGGCTGAACGCAGGCAATGCTTGGGGCACCGCTATGGATAAGCTCAACCATTTCGGCAGTAAGGAACCAGCCTTCGCCGGTAATGTTTCCAAGCTGAACGATGTCATCAACACCTTTCATCAAATCGTATATTGAGCTTGGAGCCTCAAAACGACGGCTCTTGCGCAGGTATTTCTTCATCTTGTTGCGGTAGAGTTCAAGGAACCATACCATAAGCCGTGCGTTGCGTTCCGTTTTCTTAGGGAATGCAAGCTGCTGGTGACGGAAAATACCTGTAGCAAATGTATAGAAGAAGAAGTCCGTCAAATCAGGCATTACACATTCAGCACCTTCGCGCTCGATTGTTCCGACAATGTCGTTGTTTGCAGTCGGATGGAATTTTACGAGAATCTCGCCGACAACACCAACCCTAGGCTTTTTGATAGGTTTGAGAGGAAGGTTGTCGAAATCCCGGACGATGCCTTTCAGAAGCTTGTTGTATCCAAGGATTGAAAGCGACTGAACCTGTTTTTCGGCACGGGCAGACCACTTTTCATAAAGTGCATTTGCGCTGCCAGGAACTGCTTCGTAAGGGCGGGTCCTGTAAAGTACGCGCATAAGTACGTCACCTGTAAGGACTGCCATGAGCAGGCGGTGAAGTAATGTAGGCGTAATCTTGAATCCCGGATTCTTTTCAAATCCCTGGGCACTCAAAGAAAGGACCGGAATATGACCCCAGCCGGCATCATTCAAGGCTCGGCGGATAAATCCGATGTAGTTTGTGGCACGGCAGCCGCCGCCAGTCTGAGTAATGATCAATGAAACATGGTTCAAGTCATATTTTCCGCTCTCAAGGGCGGCAATCATCTGTCCTGCAACCAGAATCGAAGGATAGCAGGCATCGTTGTTTACATAGCGCAGACCGGCTTCTACAGCCTTAGGATCTACGGCATCAAGAACAACGAAATTATAGCCCTCAGCCTGGAAAGCTTTCTGCAAAATGCGGAAATGAATAGGCGACATCTGAGGTCCGATGATTGTATGAGAATACTTCATTTCTTTTGTAAAGATCTGTCGCTGATATGCAGCAGAACGCTTTACGCTCATCTTTCGGTGATGTCTCTGGCGTTCCTTTACAGCAGCAATAAGCGAACGGATTCGGATTCGTACGGCGCCAAGGTTGCTTCCTTCATCAATCTTGATCAATGTGTACATGCGGTTCTTTGAGCGCATGATTTCGTCAACCTGATCAGCAGTAACGGCGTCAAGACCGCAGCCGAAACTTGTAAGCTGAACAAGCTCAAGGTCAGGCATTTCAGAAACAAATGCGCCGGCGCGATAAAGGCGGTTATGGTAAACCCACTGGTCAATGATGCGCAGAGGCCGTTCAATGGAACCGAGGTGAGCGATTGAATCTTCCGTGAATACGGCAAGTCCGAGAGCATTTATCATTTCCGGAATACCGTGATTAATCTCCGGATCAAGGTGATATGGTCGGCCGGCAAGCACAATACCGTTTCCGCCGGCACGAATCATCTGCTCAAGGGCATCTTCTCCGGCCTGCTGACAGTCCTGGCGGAACTTTTCCTGCTCCTTCCATGCCTCATCAACAGCAGCTGTAATCTGCTTTTCTGTCAAAGACGGGAATTTTGCAATGAGCTCCTCACAAAGTCGTTCGGCAAGCCGCTTTTTGTCGTAAATCGGAAGGAACGGATCCATGTATGTGATTGAGGAATCCTGGCGGAGCTCATCAACATTGTTGCGGAGAACTTCCGGATAGCTGGTTACAATAGGACAGTTGTAGTGGTTTCCTGCACCGCTGTCTTCCTGCTTTTCATAAGGAGCGCATGGATAGAATATGAATTTAACGCCCCTTTGCAAAAGGGAAACAACATGACCGTGGCTTATTTTTCCAGGATAACATACTGATTCAGACGGAATGGTTTCGATACCCTTCTCGTAAACAGCCTTTGACGAGCGCTGGCTCAGGATTACCCGGAAACCAAGCTTTGTAAAGAACGTAAACCAAAGAGGATAATTTTCATACATGTTCAGGACACGCGGGATTCCCACGTCGCCCATAGGAGCATCTTCCGGTTTAAGAGGAACGTAGTTGAAAAGCCTTCTGTATTTCCATTCAAAAAGGTTCGGCATCTTTTCACCGGAATCATCAACTTTTGTGTTCTTCTTGTTCGAAGCATCGATTATCTTTCCTTCTGCTTCAAGACCGCGCTCACAGCGGTTTCCGGTAATGAATGTTCTTACTTCTGTTCCGGTTGAGAATTTATTTATTGTAAGGAGACAGTTGTTCTGGCATTTTCCGCAGCGGCGGAGCTCAAGGTCAACATGAAACTTTTCAAGCTCATCGTAAGCAGCGATTCCTGAACGAACTTTCGAAATATCAATCGGAGGTTCTCCAGGTTTTACAGTCGTCATATCAACCCACTGGTCATAGGCGATAAGGGCAGAACCGTAGGCTCCCATGAGGCCGGCTACATCAGGACGGAATACGTCAACGCCGGCAATTTTTTCAAAGGCACGGAGAATGGCATCGTTGAAGAATGTACCGCCCTGAACAACGACTTTTGTACCGATGTCGCTGGCCTTGCGGAGTTTTATTACCTTGAAAAGAGCATTCTTGATTACAGAGTATGAAAGTCCCGCTGCAATATCAGCGACGCTGGCACCTTCTTTCTGAGCCTGCTTTACACGGCTGTTCATGAATACAGTACAGCGGCTTCCCAGATCAACAGGCTTTTCTGCCATAAGGGCAATCTTGCCGAATTCCTTTACGTCCATGCCCATTGTGTTTGCAAAGTTGTCAAGGAATGAGCCGCATCCTGCAGAACAGGCTTCGTTCAGCTGGATTGACGTAATAGCACCGTCCTTCATGCGCAGACACTTCATGTCCTGTCCGCCAATATCAAGGAGGAATTCTACGCCCGGAACAAAGAAGTCAGCCGCACGGAAATGGGCGATAGTCTCAACTTCACCGGCATCAACGCCGAATGCAGCCTGAAACAAAGCTTCTCCGTAGCCTGTAGATACAGCACGGGCAATGTATACGTCTTCAGGAAGTTTCTTGTACAAATCCTTAAGAACTTTTACTGCAAGCTCGACAGGATTTCCCATATTGTGAGAATAGAAGTCCCAGATGATTTCACCCTTCTGGTTTATGAGAACGGCTTTTGTTGTAGTAGAACCTGAATCAAGTCCAAGGAACACAGGTCCATGAGCCTCTGAAAGAGAACCGCGCATAGCCTTCTCTTCTGCATGACGCTTGCGGAATTCCTCAAGCTCATTTGCATTCGTAAAGAGAGGCTCAAGGCGCTGAACTTCGCTTAATTCAGCACCCACAAGGTTCTTAAGACTTTCACGGAATTCCTTTACAGTCGGGAATTTAAAGTTTTCCGCACCTTCACCGTTGAACCGGCGCTCCGCGCTGAAAGCACAGCCGGAAGCGACGAAAAGCTGGCTGTCTTCAGGAACAATTATTTCATCATCTTTAAGTTTTAGAGTTTCGATGAACCGCCGGCGAAGCTGGTCCATAAAGTGGAGCGGTCCGCCGAGGAAGGCAACGTGTCCGCGGATAGGCTTACCGCAGGCAAGGCCGGAAATAGTCTGGTTTACGACAGCCTGATATATTGAGGCCGCAATGTCTTCGCGCCGGGCACCTTCATTGATGAGCGGCTGGATGTCTGTCTTTGCGAATACACCGCATCGGGCTGCAATCGGATAAATCATCTGGTAATCCCGTGCAAGCTCATTCAATCCGGCGGCGTCTGTCTCAAGGAGAGCGGCCATCTGGTCAATGAACGCGCCTGTACCGCCGGCACAGGTACCGTTCATGCGCTGCTCTACTCCGCCGGTAAAATATGTAATTTTGGCATCTTCACCACCAAGTTCGATTACAACGTCTGTCTGCGGAATTATTTTCTTTACGGCTGTAGTAGCCGCAACAACTTCCTGGATGAAAGGCACGTTAAGCCACTGAGAAACAGAAAGTCCGCCCGAACCTGTAACTTTTATTGTAAGAGGCTGTTCTTCTCCCATAGCAAAAGATGAAGCAATTTTATCAAAAGCCTGTGTTACAACAGCTATGATTGTATTTCTTATGTCAGCACGATGTCTCTGATAGTCTCCGTAGATGAGTTTGTCGTCGTCGTCGAGAACCGCAATCTTAACGGTTGTTGATCCTATGTCGATTCCAATACGTACAGGTAAAATTTCCTTTGTCATGTAAAAATTCCTAAATATATTTTTAAAAGGCAGAAAAAATATTATTCTATTTTGTCTTATCTTATAGAATATAAACGCTTATGGAGAATTTTGCAAACGGTATAACGTGTGCATAGCATATATAGTATGAACAACCACTGAATCTTTCATGATTGATAAATGACCGCCTCTTCTGTAAAATATTTTCATGAAATCTAAAAAATCTTCTCTATTAAAGTCGGGACTGTTTCTTTCCCTCATGACATTCGCTTCCAGAATTATGGGGCTTATCCGGGAAATGACAAAGGCAGCCTTTTTGGGAACCAGTGCTTACGCTGACGCTTTTGGGATTGCGTTTATGATTCCAAACCTGTTCCGCCGGCTTTTTGCGGAAAACAGCATTTCCGTAGCTTTCATTCCGACCTTCCGTGAATACATTGAAAATGACTCTTCTCCGGAAAAACATGCAGAAACCCAGCAATTTGTAAGCGCAACTCTCACTCTTGTTTCTTTCCTTACGGTCTGCGTTACAGTCCTGGGAATTCTTCTGGTTCAGTTTATAATACCGATTTTCTACACCGGAAAAACTGATCCTCTTGTACTCTCAGAAACCACTCTTCTTACAAGAATCATGTTTCCCTATCTGTTCGTCATTTCCGTGGCGGCATTTTTTCAGGGAATGCTAAACGGCTGCAATGTTTTTGCGCCTTCAGGCTTTACTCCGGTACTGTTCAACGCAACAGTAATCCTTGTAACTTACGGCCTTACCCCGCATCTTGCAAATCCCCACAATCTTCCGCAGGAAGCGCTTGCAGCAAGAGCAATGAGTTTCGGCGTAATTTCCGGCGGATGTATTCAGGCTTTGTTCCAGTGGCCTTTCGTAAAGAGAACAGGCTGGAAAACAACTCTTTCTGGCCTGAAGCAGGCATTCACAAATCCGGGAACAAGAAGAGTATGCGCCCTGATTGTTCCTACAATCGTGGGCATGGCGGCTTACCAGCTGAATGACCTTGTCTCAACCGCCCTTGCCGGCAAAGTAGGAACAGGTACAGTTTCTTCACTTCAATATTCCCTTCGCCTTCAGGAGCTTATCCTTGGAATTTTTGCTGTCTCAATCGGAACAGTAATTCTGCCGGACCTGAGCGGACTTGCCGCAAAAGAAAAATGGCAGGAATTCAACGAAATCCTTACACAGGCAATAAAAATTATCGCGCTCATCTGCATTCCTGTAACATTCTATTCCCTCATCTGCGGAAAAGACCTCATCTCTCTGGTATACAAGACAAAAAATTTTGATGATGAGTCCGTCGCCCTTACGCTGGGAGTATTCCGCTTTCATATCGCAGGACTTTTCTTCATTGCAGTGAACAGAATCATTTCGCCGGCTTTCTATGCACAGAAAAATACGAAGCTTCCTACGCTGGCCGGAATCATCTGTTTCGGAGCGAACATACTGCTTGCTCTTTTACTTTCATTCCCGATGAAAGGAAACGGTATTGCCCTTGCCCTTACTGCGGCAAGTCTTGTAAACACTGTCTGCCTTTTTGTATTCATGAAAAAAATGCCGGGAATGAACGCAGGAAAAATCGCGGCAAGCATGATTCTCTACATTCTTAGACTTATGGCTTTCAGCGTAATCGCCGCATGCCCGACATATTTTGCCCATGAAATAATAACCCGCAGAATTCAGTTTACGAACAGGCTTCTTGCCTACGGAATTCCTGCCGCCGCATCTGCTGCAATTTTTGGTTTGATTGGCGTGCTTCTTCTTATTATATTTAAAGATGAGGCAGCTGTAGCAGTAACTGCAAAATTAAGGAAACGAAGGTAAATATGAAAGAATATACAAAAGATGATTTGAAGAAAATTTACGGGGACCGCAGGCAGAAAATTGTTGAATACCTGAACCTTAATGGAATCGGGGCCGCAGTTTTCATTGACAGCGAGGAGCACCGTGAGCCTGCAATCCGCTATTTTACAGGACACACAAGCGATGCAATTCTCATCATTCCTGCACAGGGAAACAGCATTCTTATTCCCTGGGATGAAATTCTTGCAAAAAAAATTGCATTCTGCGACAAGGTGATTCCTTACACAAAATACAAGAACCAGGACATACCGGCAATCAAGGCAAACCTGCCGGAAGCCGGAAGCAAAATTGAAATTCCGCCGGAAACTTCATATCCGAAATTCCTTGAATTCGTTGACCAGCTGGACAAATGGGAAGTCCGCTGCCGAAAGGAAAGCGTCCACGATTTTGCAGTTCAGCTCAGAATGGTCAAAGACGAATACGAAATTGAATGTACAAAAGAAGCCGCAAGAATCGGCGACATAATAATCGATCAGATTGAAGAAAAGATCCGCAGCGGCGAAATTAAAACAGAAACAGACGTTGCTCTTCTTATAGAACGAGAATGCCGCGCTCATGGCTGTGAAAAAACTGGTTTTGACACATTGGCAGCCGGTCCTGCACGAAGCTGGGCAATTCATGCCTTTCCGGGATACACTGGCGGAGAATGGCCTGGAAACGGACTTTCAATCCTTGACTTTGGAGTTGTGTACAACGGCTATACCAGCGACACTACTCTTACAGTTGTAAAAGGAGAAGTTTCTCCAGAACAGAATGAGCTTGTAGAGCTGGTTCAAAAAGCCGCCGACGAATGCCTGCGGCTGTACAAACCCGGCATTCCTGTAAAAGAAGCCTGCGAACAGGCGGAAATCATTTTTGCAAGAGCTGGAAGGAAAATGCCTCACACACTGGGCCACGGAATAGGACTTGAAATCCACGAATTCCCCCGGGTCAGCACAAAAATGCCAGCCGACGTAACTTTTAAGCCCGGCATGATCATAACCCTTGAACCAGGCCTTTACGACGAAAATCTAGGTGGCGTCCGCCTTGAAAACGACGTCCTCATCACCGAAGAAGGCAACGAAGTGATAACTCATTCAAGGATAATACGACTGTAAAGTCAAATGCAAAAAGAATCCCATTGATTCAGAAATTCTGAGCCAATGGGATTTTTTATTTTTGTGTAATTTGATTAGTTGATTTTGAAATCGAGAATTTTAACTATTGTCGAGACACCGCTTGTTGAAAAACCTATCAATTCATCTGGATGATCAAGGTGCGCATATGTATAAATATCATTTACAGAAGATTTAAAATATGCTGGATAAGAACCTGTATCATCTAAAGTCATTGATATTCTGGTTTTAAATACATAGCGATATTTTAAAGCATACTCGTATTCTTCCTGGCAGAAATCAAATATATCTTTTATAGATTCAAAGTTCTTTTCTCTCTTCTTATGTGTATAACTCTCTTTTAGAGCTTCATAAGATTCTTCTGTAAAGTCATCTGGATCGAACTCTGGAATTACGAATTTATATGATTTAAATTTTCCATTCGCGATAACACACTCAACTATTTCGAATCCAGCAAACGGAATACTTTTCTGATATTCATAAGTAAAAGTATAATTTTCCGGTTCTATCCAGGAATCCTTTGCTTTTTTAAATTTTTCTTTTTCTGAAAATTCAACTCCGGAACAAAGAATAGTAAGCTGATCTTTGTCAATTTCTTTCTCTGTTTTGCAGGAAGAAAACAATACGCCCAACAGGACTAACAATAGGAACAAAACTTTTTTCATAATGTAAACTCTCCAGACTTTCTTTTTTATCATAGAGGAAAAATGAGAATTGGAAAAGATGTTGAAGTCTTTTGAGAAAAAAATACCGCCGGGATTTTCCGGCGGAATGCGGCTAGCGGCTTGCAGGGCGGGCGTAGACTTCTTTGGAAAGCGGACCGGTGATGCGGCTGTCTATTTTGGAATAGGCGGCTACAGCAAAGTAATATATTGTTCCGTTCTGAAGGCCTGTAAGGGTATATGATGTTACGTTTCCTGCATTTATCGGGGAATGACCTTCGACTGCGGCCCGGCCAAGATATTCACCTGGACGGTTGCCGTAGTAAATGAAGTATCCGCCGGCTGTATCTTCTATTGAATAGCTCCAGGTCAGGGTTACTGAACCGTCGCCTTTGTCTGCACTGATTTTTACCGGCGGAAGCGGTTCCGGGAGAACTGTGTAGTCAAGGGAAATTGAAGTTACGCTAGGTGTATGTGTTCCTGCTCCGTCCGGGAAAAGTTCGGCGGCAACCTGAAAATACGTTCCTGAAAGCCCGTCTATTTTTTCGTCAGGATTTACCTGAATCCATTCCGGATAATCTTCAGTCCAGTTGAAATAATTGTCTCCGCCGCGGATGTAAAAGTGAACGTCTGTCTGAGGCGGAATTCTTGTCTCTGCCCTGAGGCTGTCTACTATTGTGCCTTCCCTGAACATAAGCGGTCTTGATTCAAAACGGCCGCCGGAAGTAACGTAGCGCTCAAAAAGAAGACCTTTGTCCTGTCTTTCGGAAAATTCCACCGGTATGTCGGAATAAGTACGTCTGATCATGAAGTCATCAATAAGTCCTGTGTATGCCGGACAGAGCTCAAAATCTGCGGCATTTCCCATTACAGCCGGATAAACTGTTCCGCTTTCGTGTCCGTTGTCGGTAACGTATTTTATGCACTCAAGCTCACCGTCAACGCGGTATTCAAGGCTTCCTGTCTCTTCTTTGAATTCAATGACATGATAGGACCATTTGTTAGGAATAATGCTTTTCATTGTGTTCAGGTCAATTTCTCCGTTATTCTCGGTGTATCCGTCAAAAATATTGGAGAAAACCATCATTATCTTGTTCTGATAGAAAGACAGGTTGATTACCTGATAGACAATCTGATCACGGATGATTCTTGATGAGCGCCAGTTGAGTATGACTTCACCGTTGTCTACTGTGGCAGGACAGATCCAGAAATCAATCAAAAAGGAGCCGGCCGGGCTTTCGTTTCCAAAAAAAGTGACCGGATTTCCGCGGAGAACGATTCCTCCCCTGTTACGGCATAATGCGGCGCCTTTTCCTCTTACAGCCTTTGAGCTCCTGAACATTGAATTTGAGACAATTTCGTAATTTCCTGATTTATCGTAAAAAACAGAATCTTCAAAATCAAGGAGAAGGTCCGTACTCTCATCTGCCTTGTTCTGGTTTGTATCCAGCTCAAGAGACTCGTAGCCGAATCGTCCTTTGCCGGTTGTTATGCCGTTGCGTACATTTACATCTGCCCAGCCTTTTTTTCCGCCCAAAACATATGTTTCAGCTGAAAGCGGCAGGACTGCAGCGGCTGCAAAAAGACAGAAAGCAAGAATTTTTGTGTATTTGTATTTTCTGTCGACCTGTGTATAATCTTTGTATGTTCCGAGAGATTCTTCATGAAACTGCATTAAAAGCACCTTCCTCAAGCGGCGTGTATATGTGGCGCGACCCACAGGACACCGTTATTTATGTTGGAAAGGCTAAAAATCTGAAGAACCGCCTTTCCTCGTATTTTTCCGGCAAAAAAGACATCAAGACCCGGCTTTTGATTTCCCATGCGAAAAGAATTGAATACATCACTACTGGCAATGAATACGAAGCTTTTCTTCTGGAAAACAACCTCATCAAGAAATACAGTCCGAAATACAACATCGACCTGAAGGACGGAAAATCCTATCCTTCGCTGCGAATCACAAAAGAAGAATTCCCGCGGCTTTTTAAAACCCGTAACATTCTTCATGACGGCTCCACATATTTCGGTCCGTACCCTGACGCTTCTGCTCTTGATACTTTTATAGAAACACTTTATCAGATTTATCCGCTGCGTCACTGCAAGAAATTCGTGCAGAAGGAAAATCCCTGCCTGTACTACCACATGGGTCAGTGCAAGGCTCCTTGCTGCGGAAAAATTTCAAAAGAGTCCTACAATGAATTTTTCGGTGAAATTTCTGACCTTCTTAAGGAAAACAGCGACGAAACTTCCAAAAAACTGACGGCGAAAATGAAAGAAGCGGCCAGGGAATTGAATTTTGAGAAGGCCGCCAGACTGCGCGACGGTCTGAGGGCACTGATGATCATGCAGAATCAGAACATTGTTGAAAGTTTTGATGCTGAGGACCGGGATTACATTGACCACTACCGGGAAGGAGAGCTGGTCAGCTTTACAGTGCTTAAGATCCGCGGCGGAAAACTTTTGGGCAGGGACAATTACCGCGTTACCAGCCTTAACGAGGACGACGAGCTTGTCGCTGAATTTATGAACGCCTATTACACCGCCCGGGAAGAAGTTCCTCCTAAAATTTTCGTTCCGGCGGAATACGGACTTGAAATGGTAAGCCGCCGCCTAAAGGAAACTCTGGAAACAGAAACTGAGGTTGTGGCGGTAGAAACGGAAACCGGAGCAGAGGAAAACAGCTCCATTTCCCAGCGTGACTGGGCTGCCATGAAAATGGCGAAACATAATGCAAAGGAAGACATTATCCGGCGGCTCAGGGAACGGGGCGACATGCCTGCACTTCAGGAATTAAAGGATATTCTGGGACTCAGGAGCCTGCCGGTACGAATCGAAGGCTTTGATATTGCCCATATCGGAGGAAAATTTCCGGTTGCCTCGCTCATCAGCTTCTACAACGGAAACCCGGACAAGAAGAACTACCGCTACTTCCGGCTGAAAACTACTGAAGGATACATCGATGACTTCCAGTCCATGAGGGAAGCCACCAGCCGCCGCTACACCAGAGTGCTGAACGAGCAGGCGGAGCTGCCGGACCTTATCCTTATAGACGGAGGCATCGGTCAGGTAAATGCCGTTGATCAGGTGCTGAAATCACTGGACCTGGACATTCCTGTTGCCGGCCTTGCAAAACGTGATGAAGAAATCTGGCGGCCCTATGCAGACAAGCCGGTATGTCTTCCGAAGCGAAGCGATGCCCTCAGGCTTTTGCAGCGGGTCAGGGATGAGACCCACCGTTTTGCCACAAGCAGGAACCAGCGTTTAAGAACAAAGGAAAACACCGTAAGCATTTTCCTTGAAATTCCGGGAATCGGTGAAAAGCGGGCCAGAACCCTTACAAAAACATTCACCACTCTTGAAAACATGTGCAGCGCGGAAGAAAGTTCCATTGCAGAACTCCTTCATGTAAGGGCAGATGAGGCAACTGAAATTCTTATGACTGCAAGAAGGCTTTTGGCAAAGAGAAATGAAAAGAAGGAAGAGCAGAAGAAGTCCCTGCAGGCTGCAGGAACAACATGGCAGAAGGCCGCCGAAGCACAATACATCGACGACCTTGCCGGAGCAGCCCTTGCTGCAGAGACACCTGAAGACTACGGAAATTAGCGGATAAAATTCGTAAAGATCTTCTTTTCTGCTTCCGGCTGCGGAACGCCGGCTTCTTTTCCGGCCTGAATGCTTTTTAGAATCCATGCCATGTTGCGTCCGATTGTGCGCATGATCTGAACACCTTCCTCATCTTTCAGAACGTCTTCCGGATTTGAGCCGTGAACCATGTTCCAGTAACGTGAAGTGATTACAGGCTGCTGTGCGAAAGTAAGGTACTTGTTCAGAACGTCAAGAGCGGCTGTCGTACCACCGCGGCGGGCAGAAACTACTGCAGCACCCGGCTTGAACCTAAGTTCCTTCTCACCCTGCCAGTAAAGACGGTCAAGGAAAGCTGTCATTTCTCCGCTGGGAGAAGCGTAATAGACAGGCGAGCCGAACACAACACCGTCTGCTGTTTTCAGAAGGTCAATCGCTTCGTTTACCAGGGGATCGATTTCTCCGTTCAATGCTCTGCTTCCTACAAAAAACAGCTCTGTTTCTATTCCTGCTGCATTCAATTCCTGTGCAACAAGATTCAGTGCCGTATAAGTACAGCCTTTTTCACGACGACTTCCGTTAAACAAAATAACTTTCATCTATTCCTCCAATTTATCTGCAATTGCTGCCGCAACTTTCTCACCGTCCATTGCGCTTGAAACTATTCCCCCGGAATATCCCGCCCCTTCGCCGGCAGGGAAAAGCCCCGGAAGAGCCTCGCTTTCACAGTTTTCCTTTCCACGCAAAATCCTTACCGGCGTGCTGGTACGGGTTTCACTTGCAATAAGAACTGCATCCTTTGAAACATAGCCTTTCATGTTCTTCCCGAATTCAAGGAACGCCTCTGAAAGCCGTCCTGCAATCTGCTCAGGAAGCCAGCTGTCCAGTCTGCTGGAAACAATTCCCGGCGTATAGCTTACCGGCGGGAAATCCTTTGATTCGCGGCAGGCAAGGAAGTCATTCATTCTTTGAGCCGGAGCCGCCTGACCCTTTCCGTGACGCTTGGTTTCCTGTTCTATGTATGAGCGGAAGAAAAGTCCTGCCAGCGCCTTAGAGCCGGCTTTTTCTGCCTGAGCTGCAAATTCTTCAGGAATGTCCTCCGGGCGGGTTTCTACTACAATTGCCGCATTCGACCATTTTGAATTGCGTCCGGCGGCACTCATTCCGTTCACAACTATTTCATCCGGAGCTGTCGCACTGGGAACTACAAAACCGCCGGGACACATGCAGAAAGAATAGACACCTCTGTCCTCAACTTGAGTTACCAGCCTGTATTCAGCAGCGCCCATGCCTTCAGTTTTTCCGTGGTATTGAATCTGATCTATGAGTTCCCGGGGATGCTCAACCCGCACGCCTACAGCAAATGTCTTTGCTTCCAGTGCTTTCGGTGAAATTGCGGCAATCATACGGTAAACGTCCGCTGCAGAATGACCGGTCGCAAGGAGAACAGCGTCTCCCTTTATGGAAAGTCCTTCGCCGGTCTTCACGTTTTCTGCCTGTATTCCGGCAACAGCCCCTTCCGGAGAGCGGATGAAACCTGTACACCGCGTATTGAAGTGGAATTCTCCGCCCTTTTCAATTATAAAATCCCGCATTGCATTTATTACTGCCGGAAGTTTGTCCGTTCCGATGTGAGGATGAGCATCTGTAAGAATCCTGCTGTCCGCTCCGAACCTTACGAAAATCTGAAAGATTTTTCCAATGTCTCCCCTCTTGTTGCTTCTGGTGTACAACTTGCCGTCACTGAACGTTCCGGCACCGCCTTCCCCAAAGCAGTAGTTTGAATCTGAATTCACCAGATCCGCGGTGCTTATTTTCGCAATGTCGCGCTTACGTTCGCCAGTCCGTTCGCCTCTTTCCACGATTACAGGACGAATTCCTTTTTCCATCAGTTTCAGCGCGCCAAAAAGCCCCGCCGGACCGGAACCTACAATTACAACGCTGTGCTTCCCCTCTGCGTTTTTCCATTCAGGCAGGAGCGAAGTCTTTTCGTCACCCGGCTCCTCGCCGATATATACCTTGTACCGCAGGTGAAGCTTGAGTTTTCCATGACGCGCATCAATGGACTTTTTTGCAAACACAAGAGTCTGCTTCTGTCCCCTTGCATCAATTCTTTTATTTTTCAACTCTGAAGAAACCAGTTTCTGGATCAGAGCCATATTTTTTTCATCTTCCGGAAGAACCGTAACAGTAACGTCTGTAATCATGGGCTTATTCTACAGGCAATGCCGACAATTTACAATTAAAGCTCGTTGAAACTGACCTTTCAAAACTATATAATGATGAAAATATTTTAGCGAGGATTTTTATGTCTTTAGACTGTGGTATCGTTGGACTTCCTAACGTAGGAAAGTCTACTATTTTTTCTGCTTTGACCGCGGCTCCTGCTGAAGCTGCAAACTTTCCGTTCTGTACGATCGACCCTAACGTAGGTATCGTTGACCTTCCTGATGAACGGCTGGATTTTTTGGCTTCAATTCATAATCCTAAAAAGAAGACTCCTGCAAGCGTAAAATTTGTAGACATCGCCGGACTTATTAAAGGTGCCAGCCAGGGAGAAGGACTTGGAAACCAGTTCCTTGCAAATATCCGTGAGACAGCTTGTATTGCCCATGTCGTACGCTGTTTTGACAATCCGGACATCATGCACGTCCGCGAGGACTCAAAGGCAGAGGCTCCTGTTGACCCGGAAAGCGACATCCTCACAATAAACTTTGAGCTTGCTCAGGCCGACCTGCAGACAATTGCAAAGCGCCAGGAAAAGAACGTAAAGACTGTGCGTGCTCTTGGAAAAGAGGCAGAGAAACAGCTTGCTCCGTTCAACAGCGCAGTGGAAAAAATTCTTCCTCTGCTTCAGGAAGGAAAGTGCGCCCGCCTTGCAGACCTTACAGATGACGAAAAACTTGCAGTAAAGGACATGTTCCTCCTTACAATGAAACCAACCCTCTACGTTGCAAACATCGACGAGGATTCTATTGCCGAGGGAACAAACAAATACGTTGAGACTCTCAAAAAGATTGCAGATGCAGAGAAATCTGAAGTAGTTGTAATCTGCGGAAAGTTCGAGGCAGACCTTGCCGACATTACAGATACAGCTGACCGCAAGGACTTCATGGACTCAGTAGGACTTGCAGAAAGCGCTCTTGCAGTTCTCGCCCGCAAGGCATATCACCTTATGGGTCTGGCAACATTCTTTACTGGCGGTGCAGATGAATGCCGCGCATGGACAATTCACGCAGGCGATACAGCTCCAAAAGCAGCCGGCGTAATCCACACTGACTTTGAGAAAGGCTTTATCCGTGCAGAAGCATATTCAATCGAAGACCTGCGTAAATATGGAAGCGAACAGAAAATTAAGGAAGCCGGAAAATACAGACAGGAAGGAAAGGACTACGTCGTTCAGGACGGAGACGTTCTGTTCTTCAAGTTCAATGTATAAAAAATTTCTTTAAATGCATTTTCCTGAAGGAAACCTCTGTTATATATACAGAGGTTTTTTTTATGAAAAAATACAAGAAGATAGTCCCGCTGCTTTTTATTTTCCTGCTTTCAGGATGCCTTGTTCCGCCCCTGACTGCAGAAAGCGTAAGCGTGGTTAACTGGAATGTGCAGACTTTTTTTGACGGAATCTCAGACGGATGCGAGTATTCTGATTTCAAGGGCGGCTCCTGGTCTCAGGAAAAATACGCGGACAGACTTTCCCGGCTGTGCGATTCCATCCAACGGATTAACGCGGACATATTTGTTTTTGAGGAAATCGAAAACGACGGCGTTCTGTTCGACATCTCAAACCAGCTTTCAGGGAATATATGGAGCAAAAACAAGACCTGGCCCTTCGCCTGTTTCCGGAAAAACCCCGGCGATTCAATAGGCTGCGCAGTCCTTTCACGATTTCCCATAAATTCTGTAAAACTTCATAAACTGGACATACGGACAGAAGATAGCGTCCAGCCTGCCATGCGGGCAATGATGGAAGTATCGCTCAGCCTTAAAAGCGGCACCCTGATTCTGCTTGTAAACCACTGGAAGTCAAAATCCGGCGGAGAAGAAGAAAGTGAAGTGTGGCGTAACTGGCAGGAATCAGTAATGACCAGATGCTTCATCAGGAACCGGGGAAACAAAATTCTTGCGGCAGGAGATTTCAACAGGGATATTTCTGAGTTTGAGCTGATAAAACCAGATTCCGTCACCCTGGAAAAAATCCCTAACCTGAACCTGCGTAATTTCTTAAAAGATGAGACTGCAGCCGTATATTCTCCCTGGATTCGGGGGACAGGAAACTTTGTGAGTCCCGGCTCCTATTATTACAAATCACGCTGGG
This sequence comes from Treponema sp., assembly GCA_017390125.1. Classification (GTDB taxonomy): domain Bacteria; phylum Spirochaetota; class Spirochaetia; order Treponematales; family Treponemataceae; genus Treponema_D. The sequence continues at coordinate 17,625 of JAFPCT010000087.1, read as the reverse complement.
AACGAATCGACCACTTCTTTGCATCCCCGGAAGTAAGCATAAAGGAATTCTACCCTCTTACAGAAGGACCATGGTGCTCGGAAGAAACCTATGTGCCAAACTCATACAAAATTTACAGCGGCTACGGCTATTCAGACCATCTGCCAATCTACTGCTCTATAGAATGATTTCTTTTATCAAGGACAAAAAGGTATTCGCTTACGTGGATATCACGGTTTTTAAGATTACGGCTTCCCCGGAAAGCATTATAGCTTGATTCCAAGACAGTGACCTTTCCGCAGGATCCCAGAAGCTCTTCCATCTCTTCCCTGCTGATAAAGCCCTCGTTATTGAATGATATTACGATGAATTTTGCCCTTACTTTCCTTACGAGATCAAGGAAAGTTTCCGCCGCATTTTTCTTTTTGTTATATGAGCTGCGGTTCCAGTTTTTCGGTATGCCGCTTACCCGGCTTATAGTACCGTCCTCCGGTCTTTTGTACGAAGCAATCAGGTTCAGCATGAAATAATTTGAACCGTATGGATGCTGGTTGTACGGAGGATCCATATAAACCAGATCAAACTGTTTTTCAGGGAGGTTTTCATACAGTTCCTCTGAACAGACAAGAGCATTCGCCTCCTGCTGAAAAATCCGCACTGCGCATTTTGAGCTGCTGAAAATCGGAAACGGAAGCTCAATGTTTCCGCATATTCTTGAAAGGGCATTTTTTCCGTTTCCGCCGAACTGCCCCAGTCCGGTTTTTGAATTTTTATAGAATCCCTTGAAAATTCCCGCTGTATTCGCATGAACGGAAGCCTGTGAAAGCAGAGGAGCAATGAAAAAGTGCTGTTTCTCTTCCGGAACAAGGGCTGTTATGGTCCTTCGCATGCAGTCAATGTAACGGGCATTATGATTCGTGTAAAAACAACGCTCGCCGGCCTTTACGTCCTCAGTATTTTCCGGGGCATAGAGTTCCGTTATAAATCCGGGATTTTTTTCAGTTTCCAGAAGGCGTCGGGTTTCCGCCACAATCGAATCGTAGTAACCGTGAAGAACCTTAATCTCATCCTCTGAGACATCGGCAAGATAGCACTGGTTTATTATTCTGGCATAAAGCTCAAGGTCATTTACAGTCAGAGTTTCGGAGCAGGACTTCAAAAGCCTGCCGACAATACCGCTGCCCGAAAACATGTCCAGACAGTGCAGCTTTTCTTTTCCAAGTTCACTCTGCACAAGGCTTACTGCACTCATTATGAACTCAAGAAGAGATCTTTTGTTTCCAATGTAAGTTATAAGCTGTTCTGTAAGGTAATTTTGATTTTCAGGCATTTCAAGTCCGACCGCCTACAGATTTTTAAATCCAGCGTTAATTCCGTTCATTATGTTATAGAAATCCGGGAAAGAAACTGAACAGCATTCAGCGTCTTTTACCACAACTGATTCCCCTTCAGGAAGTCCAAGGCCAAGGCAGGCAAGGCTCATTGCAACCCGGTGGTCGTCGTAGCTTTCAACTTCTCCGCCGTGGATTTTCCATTCAGGATTTGCAGAACCGTCTGCTTTTACCGGTGAATGGCCTGTAACCTTGAGCCAGTCCGGACCGGTCTCTACTTTTGCACCAAGCTTTTCAAGCTCCTTCTGCATTACTTCAATTCGGTCCGTTTCCTTTTTGCGGCATACACCGATGTCTTCGATTACAATGCTTCCTTCCGTAAAACAGCCGGCAACTGCAAGGGCGCAGATTGCATCAGGGTAACCGGAAAGATTTACGTGAAGCTCCTTGTTCGGAAGGTGCTCTGCGGAAAGGCGGCTTCCCTTTACAATCAGGTTACCCTTTCCGTCATCCTTTATGTCTGCGCCAAGAGTTTTAAGAACATCCACAATCGCCATGTCTCCCTGGCTTCCGGAATTGTCCACGTTGTCGATGGTAATCTGGCTGTCCGTAATGAGGGCGGCAACCAGCGGGAATGCAACGGCTTCCCAGTCGCTGGGAATCACCTTGTCAAAGGCCTTCATCTGAACCGGGCCGTGAACCTTTATGTGCTTGTAGTCTTCGCTTATTTCAAGTTTTACGCCCATTTCTTCAAGCCAAAGGCGGGTCATGTTAAGGAACGGAGTTTCCTTTGGATCTGTAAGCTCAATGTTCGTAGTTCCGTTCAGGCGGCTTGCGGCCATCATTATTCCGCTGATGTACTGGCTGAGCCGTCCGTCTGTAACGATGGTGCTTCCGTCCTTTACAGGGCCTTTGATTATAAGCGGAGGAGCATTTTTTTCCGGGCGGGAAATGTATGCTTCGGCACCCATCTGCTTCAATGCATCAACAACGTGAAGTACAGGGCGGGTGCGGATTGACTGGTCCCCTGTAAAAACTGTCCAGCCTTCAAAAGTTGCGGCAACCGGCGACATGAAATATAAAAGTGAACCTGAATCCCCGACGTTTACTACATCGCTTGGAAGGTGGGCATTTTTTCCGGCGCCGACCACAACCCAGTCCTTGGGATTTGAAATGTCTACTTTTGCACCGAAAAGCGGAACGGCCTTGCTTGAAGAAACGCAGTCTGCGCCTCCAAGAGGGTTTCTGATATGTGAAGTGCCTACTGCCAGAGAAGAAAAAAGCAGGGCACGGATTGTATGGCTTTTTGAGCCGGGAACCTGAATGTGTCCCGAAAGAGCTGCTTTCTGCGATTTTATATTCATAATGGAATAATAATAGCAGATTGCAGCCCTCTCGCCAATCCACAGCAGGCTGCCGGCTGTCAGTCAAGGTCAGGCGTTATTTAGCAGCTACCATGAACTCTTCTTCAAGCAGTTTTCCCTTGCCGGCCTTTGCCTTCGGATGGTTTTAGATGTGAATATGTCCTCCAAATACAACGCTTACACCGTATTTAGCAAACAACGGATGGAGATATTTTCTTGCACGGTAGTTTGCATAATGGCGCGGAGCATAGCAGTAAGGACTTTCGTGCGGTCATAGTTTCCCACTGTTCTTTCGGTTTGTTACCATCGCTGCTAAGGCTCCTACAGAAAGGACGACTCTGATCCCTGGCACAGCTTTCTGATTGATTGAAGAATTAGATTCACGACAGTGAAGCTAATTCCTCCCTGAGATAAGCGAGCTGGCGCAGCTTTCTGATTGATTGAAGAATTAGATTCACGACAGTGAAGCTAATTCCTCCCACCTCCCGTATTTTTCTTCCAGAGATGAGGTCAGTGTGTTGTAGGCTTTGGACAGGTTCTCATAGTCCACTTTTTCGCCGGCAGACATCTGGGCTTCAAGGGCGGATTTCTGGTCCTCAAGCTCCAGTATTTCTGCTTCCAGAGATTCAAATTCTTTCTGCTCCCTGTATGTGCGCTTGCGTGGAGCAGCAGAGCAGGCGTTAGTTCCTTCGCCGCCGCTCACTGCCGCGTCAGATGATTCTTTTGCCTCAGTTTTTACTTCTTTTTTTTGTTCCTGCTTTTGTTCCAGTTTCTGCTCTTTTTTCTGCTTTTCCCGCAGCTCAAGGTATTCCGAGCATTTTCCTACAAAACCGCTTATATTTCCGTCTTCCTCAAGGATAAAAAGAGTGTCCGCAACCTTGTCCATAAAATAACGGTCGTGGCTTACAACAAGAAGACAGCCCTGATACTGCATCAAAAACTGCTCAAGGACGTTCATCGTAAAAATGTCAAAGTCGTTTGTCGGCTCATCCAGAATCAGGAAGTTAGGGTTTGTCATAAGAAGTCGGATGAGGAAAAGTCGTTTTCGCTCGCCGCCGCTCAAAGATGAAAGCGGAGAATGCAGAATCTTTCCCTCAAACCCGAATTCATTCAGAAACTGGCCGGCTGTAAGGGTCTTTCCGTCATTTTTAGTAACATTTTCAGCGGCTTCCTTTATATAATCCAGAACCGGCAGGGACAGGTCCTTGAATTCCGGATTCTGCATGTAGTAACCGAAGAACGTATTTTCGCCGATTACAACCGTTCCGCCGTCCGGCTGAAGCCTGCCGGTAACAATGTTCAGGAAAGTTGATTTTCCAGAGCCGTTGTCGCCGAAAATGCCGATTTTCTGTCCCTTTGTAAAAGTATATGAAAAGTCCGAGATGACCGGCACAGTTTTTTTTGTTCCATCGGCGAGATTTTTTGGATAGTTCTTTGAAATTCCGTGGAGCTCAAGAACCTTTCCCCCCAGCCTGCGGCCCTGAACCTCAAAAGAAAATCCCTTGTCTTCCTTGAATTTCTCGCGGTTTATCAGCTGCATGTCCCGCTGGATTCTTGCCTTTGCCTTCGTTCCCCGGGCACAAGGTCCACGGCTGAGCCAGTCCCTCTCAAAACGCAGGACGCTCTCTATACGCCGGTCAGTATTGCGCTCAATTTCTGCCTCAACATCTTTCTTTTCAAGATATGTTGAATAATTTCCCTGGTACAGCTTTATTTTGTTGCGGAAAAGCTCAAATATATTGTTGCAGACAGCATCAAGAAAGTAGCGGTCGTGGGTTACCATGAGGACAGTTCGCTTCGTGTCATGAAGGTAATTCTGAAGCCATGTAATCGTTGTAATGTCCAGATGGTTTGTAGGCTCGTCAAGGAGCAGAAGTTTTGTATCTTCTACCAGAACCTGGGCAAGGGCAACTTTCTTTATCATTCCGCCGCTTAAAGTTCCCATAGTCCGGTTCAGGTCTGTAATCCCAAGCGTTGAGAGCACGGAGCTTACCTGTGCCTCATAATTCCATAAGTCCTGTTTTTCCATTTTTTCATTCAGCTCGTCATAACGGCGGTGAACTGAATCTGCTGCAGAAAGATCCGAAAGCCGGTCGCAGATTTCAAGAAATTCCTTTATGACTGCAAGTTTCGGCGAAGAGCTTTTGAATATGTGGTCACGGATAGTGTCCTCTGGGTTGAAAACAGGATTCTGAGGCAAAAAGGAGACCCCTGATTCCCTGTTTATTACTATGGAGCCTTCGTCCGGCTGAAGAATCCCGGCGATTGTCGAAAGCAGGGTTGATTTTCCGGTGCCGTTACGTCCGATGAGGGCAGCCTTGTCCCCTTCATTAAGGCCGAAAGTGACTCCGGCAAACAGTTTTTCTTCACGTCCGATCTTCGCAACATTATTTATGGAAAGGATATTCATATCTTTCGTAGTATACAGGTTTTAGGGACGGTGGGGAATTGATTCAATCCGTAATGTCAATTTTACATTCTCAAACGCCGGAGAATAGCCTTGATTCTGGAAACCAGAGCCATCATTCCAAAAGGTTTGACAACATAATCATCTGCACCAGTATCCAGCCCGGTAACAACATCGTATTCAGAATCTTTTGCGTTAAGCAGGATTAAATCTGGATAATGAATTTTCATACGAAGATATTTTAATATATAAATTATGATTTATAAGCAAGTTATATTTTAAGTTTTTGTTTATAGTTAAAAATTGTCACTATAACCTTCCACCGGGGCGTTGCGGGGTGTCCCCGCTGGAAGGGGTGGGGGAAGACCTCCGGGCTGAGCCCAGGGGAAGGCTTTCCCCTTAATATATTTATCTTTTTACTCATTTACGATATTCTATCCTCATGAACGAATTACAACTTAAATATGGATGCAACCCGAACCAGAAGCCGGCGCGGGTTTTTATGGAAGACGGAAAGGATTTGCCAATTACTGTTTTGAACGGTAAACCGGGATTCATCAATCTTTTGGATGCTTTTAACGGATATCAGCTGGTAAAGGAACTTACTGAAGCTACCGGTCTTCCGGCGGCAACCAGTTTTAAGCATGTAAGTCCTGCCGGGGCTGCTGTTGGTAAGCCTTTGAGCGACACTTTGAAACAGATTTACTTTACTGACGGCGTTGAGCTTACTCCTATGGCTTGTGCTTATGCCCGTGCCCGTGGTGCTGACCGCATGTCATCTTTCGGTGACTTTATTGCTTTGAGCGGTGAATGTGATGAGGCAACTGCCCTTTTGATCAAGAAGGAAGTTTCTGACGGTATCGTTGCTCCAGGCTACAGCCCTAAGGCTCTTGAAATTTTGAAGGCTAAGAAGAACGGCAACTACTGCGTGATTCAGATTGACCCTGACTATGTTCCTGCAGACCTTGAAAAGAAACAGGTTTTCGGCGTTACTTTTGAACAGGGACACAACTTCCTTAAGATCGATGAAAGCTGCCTTTCCAACATCGTAACAAAGAACAAGAATATGAGCGAAGATGACAAGATGAACCTTGTTATTTCTTTGATCGTTCTTAAATACACTCAGTCTAACAGCGTTTGCTACGTTAAAGACGGTCAGGCAATCGGTATTGGCGCCGGACAGCAGAGCCGCGTTCACTGTACTCGTCTTGCCGGACAGAAAGCTGACAACTGGTGGCTTCGCCAGAGCCCGCAGGTTCTGGGACTTCAGTTTGTTGACGGAATCAAGCGTGCTGACCGGGACAACACTATCGACGTTTACATCGGTGATGAATACGAAGATGTTCTTGCAGAAGGAAAATGGCAGAAACTTTTCAAAGTTAAGCCGGCTGTTTTCACCCGCGAAGAAAAACGCGCCTGGTTGGACAAGAACACTGACGTTGCAATCGGTAGCGATGCATTCTTCCCGTTCGGAGACAACATCGAACGTGCAAGAAAGTCTGGTGTTACAGTAGTAGCTCAGCCAGGCGGAAGCGTACGCGACGACCAGGTAATCGAAACTGCCGATAGCTACAACATGGCCATGGCCTTTACAGGCATCAGATTGTTCCACCATTAAAAGTTATTCTGTTTTTGCGAAAGCAAAAACAGAGGACATGGGTATACCAGTTCCTTTTTCAGAATTCATGCATCCCATGTCCTCTGTTTTTTACGCTGGCTGTTGAGGTTGCACTTCCAACGCTTACCCCGCTCAATAAAGAAACAAAAAAAATATAAAAAAAAGTTACAAAATAAAACTGATATTTTGAGGAAATTCTGCCGATAATGGAATGTAAAATTGTGTGTTATTAAGTAAATTTCATGTTAAAATTAGGCAGTTATTATTTCAGATATTATTATGGAAGATAAGAGTAACGAACTAAAGAATACCTCACCAGACCGACAGAATGATTCGGTATACGGCTACGGAAGTTTTGCGCCCGCGAAAAAAACTGCAGCCGCTGTAAAGCCAGAAAATAAAACTGATTCAAGAAAAGAAAAAAAGGCAAGAAAAGCCGTCCTCAAAGAGGAGCAGCGCCTTAAAAAAATTGCCGCAAAAAAGGCAAAAATGAAGAAAAAACAGAAGCAGAAAAAAGCTGCTCAGGAGGAATCTTATTCAGGATTTGGAAGCAGCCTGCAGAACAGCTACGACCGCTACGAACCTAAGGATCTGAAGGTAACCAATCCGCTGGGACGCAAGCTTATCCTGATCATTTCTTTCCTTTTCATTGTTGCACTGGGAGCCGTAACCTACCTTGTTTCTTTCTTTGTTTCACAGGACGTAAAAATCAGCGCAGAAGAAAACAACCTTGTAATGAACAGCCGTACTGCCGGTGACTTTGAAAACCGAATCAAAAACATCTCCTCATCAATGGGAATGCTCCTTGACCTTCTTAAAAATACTACCGAAAGCGAGACAGAGATCATTGCGGCAGAGACAATGTTCTTTGACCACAACAAAGAGATTATCGGAGTGTACATGCCTCTTACTGACCGCCGTTTCTACAACGCCGCATACCTTATTTCAAATTCAATCGACAGAGATTCTGTAGACGCATATTTCAGCCAGGAAAACGACAGGCTCCAGAGCGCAGAAAGCGGAACCTTTGAGCTTGAGAACGCAAGTCCTTTCTTCTCAAAGCCTGTCCTTGCAATATTCCACCCGCTTACGATGAACGGTAAGAAAACTGCCATAGGCATCCTTTATTCCAGCGATGCTCTAAGCGAGATTCTTTCCATGGGCACGGTGAACCAGTCATTCATCATAAACAATGAGGGCGAAGTTCTTGTCCACGGCGACCTGAACCTGCTTTCAAAAGGTGAAAATTTCAAGAACCTTAAAATCGTGCAGGAAATGCAGAAAAGCACCCAGAACAACGCCCAGATTACCTACAACGAAAAAGACGGCGAGGAATACATCGGCGCCTTCCGAAAAATCAAGATAGGAAACGGCGGCGTAATCACAACTGTAAAAACTTCAATCATTTACGAAGGTGTAAGAAGAACCACACGCCGAAACATTTACATTTCTGCAGCAATTCTTTTCCTTACGCTTATGGTCGTTTACTTTTTCTCCCAGAGCCTTTCTGTCGCCCTGAAAAAGCTTACTGTCGTTGTAAACGAAATCAACAAGGGAAATTTCAACACCGAACTTTTCGGAATCCTTAATGACAAGTCAAAGGACGAGATCGGTGTCCTTGCAAAAAGTACAAAGAACGAACGGGAAATTCTCAACACATTCACCACCCTTACAAACAAAGGCGTAACGGAAGCTATCATCAAGAAGCAGATTGACTTTACACCTCACCTTAAGGACATAACCATATTCTTCAGTGACATCCGCGGATTCACTGCAATTTCAGACGGATTCAAAAACCGTTTCGGCGAAAAGAGCGCCGCAGAGATAATCGGATTTTTGAACGACTACATGAGCCGCATGGTAACCTGCATTCAGCTTACAGGCGGTATTGTTGATAAATTCGAAGGCGATGCAATCATGGCATGCTGGGGCGTTTTGAGGAACAGCAGCCTTGACTGGGAAATGCTTGATCCGGACATGCCTTACTACAAGGAAAAGAAAGCCGCCCACGACAAATATGTCCGTGAGGACGCAATCCGTGCCGTTACCTGCTGTATTGCAATGCGCTACTCGCTCATGAAATACAACAAGGACGCAGAGGCATTTACTAAAAAGCACGAAAACGAGCCTCATGCAAAATACAAGCCTCACATCAGAATCGGTTCCGGCTTGAATTCCGGACGCGCGACAGTAGGATTTCTGGGCTCTCAGCACAAAATGGAATTCACTTCAATCGGAGATGCAGTAAACTTTGCAAGCCGAACAGAAGCCTCGAACAAGCTTTGCGGAACGGACATCCTCATTACTCAGGATACCTACGACATACTTGCAAAAAAATACATCCGGTGCGAGAAGAACGGCTGGTTCATTAAACCGGAAAACCTCAAGTACGAAATTGTAGTTGAGCAGATTCCTGTTGAATTTGAAGTAACGGGAAAAGGAAAGCAGCATTTCTACGGCGTAGTCAATATGCCGCAGTTTGACATAGAAAAGTTTTTTAAGCACGGCATACCGGATTTCAAGCTGGATATGGACTGTGCAAAGGCAGCGGGCTATTACGGACCTAAGACGATTTCTGACGTAAGAAAGCTTCTGGGAATTCCTGAGCCTGATTTTGGAAAGGTGAACTTGGATGAAGAAGAAAATAAGATTCAGGTCGCCACTTCTTAATTTTTTCGTGACGGTCAGCTGTCTTTCGCTTTCAACACTGTTTCTCTGGCTTTTCTGGCAGGATTTGAACAGTTCGGGCGTAAGGACAGACAAAGATTCAATTGCAGTCATCTCATTCAAATACAACGTGGCTCAGAGAAAGTTTTCCGACCGCGTTGCCTGGGAGCGTATTCAGCAGAATACTCCGATATACAACGGAGACTTCATCCGTACCGGAGAGTTTGCCCAGGTGACCATCAATTTTAAAGACGGAACTTCTCTTGACGTATACGAAAATTCCATGGTTCAGCTGGCCTACTCTAAGGAAAACGGAATTCAGCTTTCTGTTGACGGAGGAGACATTCAGGTTTCTTCAAGTACCGCAGAGGAAGCAAATCTTGTTGCCGTCAATTTTGCCGACGGTTCGACTGTAAACATGGAAAAAGGTGCCAGCCTTTCGGCAAAAGCAGATGCGGCAAGCGGAAAACAGAACATCGAAGTTAAGGACGGTGAGGCTGTAATCAAGACCGAAAACGGTCAGAGCGCAACCCTTTCTACCGGTGAGGCTGTCAAACTTGAAAAAGGAGAGGAAATACAGAAGGCTGTCGTAAGCATCACCATGATTAAACCGACAAAGGAAAGCCGCATACTTAATTTTGAAGGTGGAAAGATTCCGGTTCAGTTTGAATGGCATGTGAACGGAGAAAACAAAGACGGTGTTACACTCCAGACTTCAACCACAAGAGATTTCTCAAAGATTGCATATAACAGGACAATAAAAGATGCAACTTCTGCAAAAATAAGCGCAGACAACGGCATACTTTACTGGCGTGCTTTTACAGAAAGCCCGGACGACAACGTAAAGGAAGGAAGAATCTCTATAGAAAAAGTTCCTGCGGTAGAGCAGATTTCTCCGGAATCAGGCAGCGAATTCCGCTACATTGCGGAGAAGCCGAAAATCACTTTCCGCTGGAACGGCTCAAATTACGCAGACACTTACCGGCTCACAGTTTCACGCCAGCCGGACCTGAGTACGCCTGTATTTGAAAGCGAGACTTCAGATTCATTCCTCACTCTGGACAACCTTGACGCAGGCTCGTACTACTGGGCCGTAACCCCTTACTATCCGGTAAACAATACCGGCTGGGGAAAGCAGACAAAGACAGAAACATTCACCGTGGCAAAGGAAGAATACCTCAAGAAGCCGGAGCTTACCGTTCCTGCAGACGGAGCGGAACTGACCTGGCGGGAAAACTTCAACGCTAACTTCATGTGGAAGAGCGAGATTGAGGCAAAATACGACGTACTCATTTCCTACGACAGGGAATTTTCTGACATTGCATATATGGAAAGGGTTCCTTCTCCTCGGTTCTCAAAGGAATTTGCTCCAGGCGAGCTTAAGGACGGAACATACTGGTGGAAAGTTGTCCGCCATTCTCAGAGCGACCTTGACCGCTACAACGAATCCGACGTGCGCAAATTTACTGTTACGCGCTACATTCCTAAAGAATCAAAACTTATTTACCCAGAAAACGACTTCACCTGTGAGGAAGAAAAACTTTCGGCGACAAACTTCACATGGAATTTAAGCGACGACTGGAAGGAAACTGGAATTTCTGTGCTTCAGATTGCCGCTGACTCAGAATTCAACGACATTAAATTCATCAGGGCACAGCGGGAAACAACCCTTTCCGGCGTAACGCTTACGGAAGGTGAATACTGGTGGCGCATCGGTGCCCAGAGCGAAAGCGGCAAACTTATCCGCCCTACCTATCCGCGTCATTTCAGCGTAATTTCGCCTCTCGGAATGCCTGTATTCACAACTCCTGCAAAAAATCAGGAGCTTCTGGCATACGACGCTTCCCCTGTAACTCTTTCATGGACAGGGGTAAAGAACGCAGATTCATACAGCCTCAAGATTATCAGCAAGAATAATGAGGTTGTATACGAAAAGACAAGCCTTAAAGAACGCTCTGTTGAAGTGAACCTTGGGGAAGGCCACTACACAGGACGCATTCAGGCTGTTTCCGGAAGCACAAACCAGTCAAGAATCAGGACAGGGGCTGCCTGCGTATGCGATTTCAGCGTACGAAGACCGATGGCAGTAAAACTCATTGCACCGGAAAACAACGAGCATATTCCGGGACTGGCAGCAGTAAGGGCTCCGGTAACATTCAGCTGGCAGCAGGGAAAAGACGTTCCGAAATCTTATGTGCTTGTTGTCTCAAAACAGCAGGAAGACGGAACCTACAGACCAGTCCAGACAATCGACACCGCCCAGCGCACTCAGAATTCCCTGAGAAGGCTTGGAGAAGGAAATTACAAATGGCAGATTAAAGCCGTAACCCAGGACGGTCACCCGATAAACTCAGAGGAGAATGCCTTTGTTATCGACAAGATTACGCCGCTTTCACAGCCTGTGCTCAAAGTACCGGCTCAGGAAATTCTCCTCGGATCAGCATTCTTCCGCTCAAACAGAAGCGTAACATTCTCATGGCTTCCGGTAGACGGAGCCACGGACTATACCTTTACGCTTTCAAAACGAAATCCGGACGGCTCGCTTAAAGAGCTCAGGAACATAAAAAATATGCGTGAAACTTCATTCATCCTCAGGGATTTCTCAATCCTTGACGTAGGCCGCTTTGAATGGTCGGTAACTGCATACACCAGAGCAAAGGATGGCTTCGTTGAGCGCGAAAGCCACTTGTCAAAAAATTACTTCACTATCGACTTTGGAATTCCTGGAACGATAGAATCCATAAAACCGGAGACAATGTATGCAGAATAGACGCTTCCGGCTTTTGAAAACATTTGCACTCATCCTCATGACAAGCCTTTCCTCTGCCCTTTTTGCGCAGAATGCAAAAGCAGAGCAGAAACTTGAATGGCACGCAGACCGCAACGCGTTCTATTACCGCGTGGAGCTGATGAATGCCGCAACAGGAAAATCAACCTTCATTAAAACAGAAACCAATACGACAACAGTTTCCCTTGAGCCGGGAAAATACCGTTACCGCATTTATGTATATGACTTCCTTGACCGGGAGTCCAGCGTAAACGAATGGACCGACTTTGACGTCTTCAAGGCAAATCCGCCGCTCATCAAAAAGGCAGACAAAAAAGTCATGCTGCCTAAAGACGGAGATGAATTCGCAGTAAAGGCAGAAATCACCCATGTTTCGGAATTTTCAACCGTTGTACTTGTAAATCAGGCAACAGCCAGGGAAACAACCGGAAAACTTGTTCTTACAAAAAATACAGGGGGAAATGAAACCGGCACTGCCCAGACAGCACTCTTCCCTTACGTAAAGAGCGGAGACTACTGCATCAAGATTACCAACCGCAGCGGACATTCAGTTCTTTCTGAGCCCATAACCATAGTTGACCCGGAAACGATTGCAAAACAGAAAGCCCAGGAAGAGACCCTTGCAAATTCAATGAAAGTTCCGGTAATCCTGGAGATTCCGTCGGAAATTGTACTTCCGGAAACAGGAGAAAGCTTTAAGGTGAAGGCAGAAATTACGAATCTGGTAAAAGGCGCAAAAGCCAGCCTTGTGAACAACATAAACGGCATGGAAATGCCTGGAAAACTGCATTTTACGGACAAATCCGATTCTCTGGCCGCAGACTCCGTTGAATTCTACCGCGTTGATGAAGGCTTGTGGCATCTGAAAGTTACAAATCCTAACGGCAACTTTTCAGAATCAGAGACTTTTGAAATAACTGACAAACTGGAGGAACTCCGCAGAAAAGACGCAGAGAACAGAAACCGGGAGCTGGAAAAACAGAAAACAAAGAAAGAAAAAGAAGCTGAAAAGCAGGATAAAGAAGTTAAGGCCGCCCCGAAAGAAAGAGAAGAAAGAAGCCGGGGACACAATGAGATTGGAATTTATTTAAAGGACTACATTCCTTTGCAGCGCATGGCAAACCACTCCGATAACTTCCTTGGTGCAGGCCTCATGTACAATTTCTACTTCAACCCAAAAAGCCGCATAAACACAGGACTCTGCATGCACGTTGACGCAGAAACCGTAATGGCAGACATCGACTACATTGAGGAATGGTATGCCTTCAATGGATTCGGAGGGCTTTTCCTGAACTTCAGGACCTCTGACATTTTCAGCATCCAGGCTCAGGCAGGCGGCGGCGTTCAGCTGGATTATGTAAGGACTCTTAACTACATAGAATCCATCTCAATACCCGAAGTCAATGGCTCATTTAATCCGGAAAGAATAAATGATCTTTATTTTTCACCGGTAATTGAATTTGCACTTGCATTCAAGCTCAGCCCGGGAGGAAGCGTCCTGGACGGAATCTCTGCAGAATTAACCCCTTTCTATACGCTTGCATTTGAAAATGACGGTTCAGCCCAGTACTTCGGAGTCAGGCTTGGACTTAACTACAGATTTGCACGAAAGAAAAGGTAAGGGAGGGATGACATGAAATTCTCCGTAAAATTAAAAACATTGTTTTCCGCAGTTACAGCAGTCCTCGTTCTGTCCGCAGTTTTGAATTCCTGCGACAATCTGATGGCAGATCTGGAAGCTGTGGCACCATGTGCAAAACAGTACTACTTTGAGAAATTCATGAAATACGGTGTAATGTACTACTTCCAGAATCTCGACGATGACGAATATACAGACGATGTGGAGACAATGTATTTATACGGAACTCCCGGAGAGCTGACAACTGCAGCAGCAGAATACCGGTGTGGTTTTACAGCCCAACCATTTGAACAGAAAACTATAACAGAAAATACAGTCATTGAAATCTACTACACACGAAACAGACATACTGTCACCCACGAGGACAACCTTGATAACGAAGACAAAGGTGTTCCTGCTGCCCAAGAATAAAAATTCGGAGCAACGATAAACGTAAACTTCGGTGCTGAAGATGTTGGCTGGTTTACCACTACCTCAGGAACTAATATCCATACATTACAATTGAATTACACCCCGTAATTCATTATAATTCACATACCATTCACTTCAGAGGAAACTAATGAGTAACGAAAAAAACTCTTCTTGCATTCACTGGGCTGACCAGATGGCAGACAGGATCATCAAAGAAAAGGGCGACCTTGACTCTTACACCTGTGCATCCGGCATCACCCCGAGCGGAACCGTTCACCTTGGAAATTTCCGCGAAATCATTACCGTTGATCTGGTTGTACGCGCTCTCAGAAGCCGCGGAAAAAACGTACGCTTCATTTATTCATGGGATGACTATGACGTATTCCGCAAAGTTCCGGCGAACATGCCTGATCCGGAAATCCTTGAAAAATACCTGCGCTACCCTATTACAGAAGTACCTGATACAACAAACCGCAACGAAAATTATGCACGTCACCACGAAGTTGACATTGAAACTCAGCTTCCTCGCGTTGGAATTCACCCGGAATTCCTTTACCAGGCAAGCCGATACCGTGCGAACCGATATGCAGAAGGCATGAAAAAAGCCATGCAGAACCGGGAGCTCATCAAGGAATGCCTTAACGAATACCGCGATGATCAGCACAAAATGAAGCCGGAAGATGTATACTGGCCAGTTTCAATTTTCTGCGGAAAATGCTCAAAAGACACAACAGAAATCACCGGCTATGACGGTGAATACGGAATCACATACAAATGCGAATGCGGAAACTGCGAGACAGCAGACATCCGTACCTTCAAAGGCGCAAAGCTCGGCTGGCGAGTTGACTGGCCTATGCGCTGGAACGAAGAGAAAGTAGTATTCGAACCGGGGGGAAAAGACCACATCAGCCCGGGCGGAAGCTACGACACAGCAAAACTTGTTTCAAAGAAAGTTTACGGTTGGGATGCACCGGTAACAATGCGCTACGACTTCGTAAACCTCAAGGGCGTACCAGGAAAAATGTCATCTTCAAAAGGAAAGGTTATTGCCCTTCCAGATGCCCTTGACGTTTATCAGGCAGAAGTTCTCCGCTACCTCTTTGCAGGAACACGCCCGAATACAGAATTTGCAATTTCATTCGACCTTGACGTTCTCAAGGTATATGAGGACTATGACAAGACAGAACGCGTAGTTTACGGCGTAGACAAGGCAAAGAACGATGAATTCCTTGCAAAAGAAAAGCGCATTTACGAATTGAGCCAGATTGACGGAAAAATCCCTGAGACAATGCCGTATCAGGTAACATTCCGGATGCTCACAACCCTTCTCCAGACATACTCAGGCGACATCGACGCCGTAATTGCAGCCCTTGGAGACGTAAAGCCAGAGCAGGAAGAACGACTCCGCCGCCGAATGGCATGCGCTTGGTTCTGGATTCAGCACAGTGCGCCAGACTGCGCTCCGGAATTCTGCTTTGCGCTCCGCAACGACGGTTCAAAAGCAGACTTGAGCGGCGACATGCTTGCAGCAGTTAAGCGTGTACGTGATGAAGTAGTTCCTAAGGTGGGAACATACGCAATGGATAAGGAATGCCAGCAGGCAATGTACGACATTGCGACAGAACTTGGTATTGATGCAAAAGCTTTGTTCACAGCATTGTACCAGGCTTTGATTGCAAAAGATCAGGGACCTCGCCTTGCAAGCTTCATGAAGATTATCGGAAAAGACAAACTTTCCAAGATTCTTTCAGTTTACTAAAATAGAAAAGCACCGGCTCAAACCGGTGCTTTTTTTTTATTCATCTGCTTCTGCAGGAACCTCACGATTTACGAGAACTCCGTCGTCATCTTCCACGGCAGATTCCTTATCGGTACCGAACTCTTCTTCTGAAACCGGCTCCATGCTCTCTTCAACTGCATCTGACATTTCTTCAGAACCTTCCGAAGAAGTCTCCTCCACTTCACCTACGTCATCCACAGCATCCGGATTGAATTCTATGTCCGAATCCAGCTCGTGGAAGTCGGCCTCAAGCTGAGCCCTGAGCTCATCAGAAATAACATTGTCAATTGTATTGTCATCAATTGCTTCCTGCAGCTCTTCTTCGTCACCTTCATTTGTCTTGAATTCTTCAAGGACATTCTCAAGGTCTGTCATGTTCTTGTAGCTTTCCTTGCTGAGAGTTCCAACCGCATCCATACGGGTTACAATATCTTCAGTTCCCCGGCTGATCTGATGAATCGACTCAAGGGAAGTCTGGAACAGATTCTTGATTGCATTGATTTCCTGAGCAACTGTTTCCTGCTGGGCGGCAAGATTGGTACAGTAAGAGTTGATCTTGTCGGCAGTAGAAGCCGTAATATCCGTTTTCTGAGTAATCTGATGAGTCTGATCATCAATATTTTCAATTTCCTTAGTGATTTCCGCGAAGGATTCAATCATTTCCGCAGAATGTTTAGAAACCTTTGAGAATGCCTTTGAAGCAAGCTGACTTGAATCGTGGGCTTCCGTAACTTTCTGGATTACAGTTGTAACTACCTCATTGATTTTCTTTGCATTGTCAGCAGTGCTTTCTGCAAGAGAACGGATTTCTTCTGCAACAACGGCAAATCCCTTTCCGAATTCCCCGGCATGAGCAGACTCAATTGCGGCGTTCATTGAAAGCAGGTTTGTCTGCTCTGTAATCGAGTCAATCAATGTAATAACTTCACCGATTTCATCAAGCTCGCCCATTACTTCCTCAAGAATTCCATTTGTGGCAGAAATCTTGCCGTCACCATCACTTACAAGAGCGCGCATTTCTTCTGCCGCTCTGGTTCGTTTTACTGCATTCTCACGGATTCCTACGACAGCGCTTGCCATGGCAGAAATTGCATTCGTACTTTCATCAATGGCAGAAGTCTGGTTCTGGTTGTCTGCGACAAGAGTCCTTACCTGCTCGTTTGTTATGTTGATGGCTTTTACAGCCCTTTCCATTGACTCGTTGATCTGATCAAATTCCATCGTAATTTCCTCAACATTGGAATTGATCTCATTTGTAGCCGCAGCCGTACTGGTAGAAGAGTCATTGATTGAATATCCGGAAGAAATAGCACGGGACGCAGTCTTCTTTACAATAAGGAAGAAGTTGTTGATCTCGTAGACCATGTTGTTCATGTTGCGCATGAGGGCCTGCATCTCATTGCTTCCTGTCGGCTCAATTTCAGTGGTAAAGTCACGCTGTGCAAGCTTGAGGGACATGTCGCGGACCTCTTTAATGCCGCTTACAATAAGGTCCGTACCCTTGCTTATGCTTATGAAAATAAGTCCTATGAATATTATTCCAAGCACAAGAACCACCAGCCGGTACATCGTTGTATATCGGTCAACCATATCAATGATTTTTCCGTACATTTCCTTCATCTTTACCTGAAGCTCAACACC
>JAFPCT010000086.1 GCA_017390125.1 Treponema sp. | reverse complement strand
GCTTTTTTTGCTCTTTCCGCTTTTATCCGCGGTTTTATAAATGAAGTTTTCGGAAAAATTTCTGTTTTCCTCGCTCTTGGTGCCGCAGTTCTGTTTTCTCCGAAATTTGAGCCCTATGTGCATCAGTCAATTCAAAACGAAATTCTTTCAAAGGTCATTTCATTTCTTTTGATTTTTATTGTTTGTTTTCTTGCGATAAAAATCCTTCAGAGTATTCTTTCAAAAATATTCAGCTGTTCAATTCTGCGGAGCCTTGACCGTGTCCTTGGTTTTACGCTTGGGCTTGTGGAAGGCATAATTGTTGTGGCTTTCATTGTTCTTCTGCTCGTAAAGCAGACATGGTTCGATGTCTCCGGAATTACGAAGGACAGCCTGTTTTTTGAGATCCTTAATTTTTCGTCAGAGCAGTCTCAGATTGCCGGGGTGGTATCCTGATGTTTGATAATGTTTTACACCAGAATGCAAAAAATCAAATAGGTCACGACATTGCTTCCAACATTTTTCCTGGGGCTGTGCTTTTCAGCGGAGAGGTGTCTTCTGGAAAACTTACCTGTGCCCTTGAAACTGCTAGAATCCTTGCCTGTACCGGAGAAAAGAAAGGGCACTGGCTGTGTACTTGTCCTTCCTGTCTGCAGCACAAGGCTCTTGTTTCTCAGAATCTGCTTATTCTTGGGCCAAGGGACTGTACTCCGGAAATTTCCGCCGCCTCAAAGGCTTTCCTTAATGCCGCATGCAACAATGCCCGTTATCTTACTGCCGCACGCTATCTTTTTCTGCGCAGCGTAAGAAAACTTACCCAGCGGTTCAATCCTGTCTTATGGCAGGGCGATGACAAGATTGCAAAGATTGCGGCCGTTACGAGCGAGATTGACGAAGAGCTTGAGCCTCTGGATTTTTCATATGAGCTTCCGGAAATGGAAAAGCTTGAGAAAGCCTGTAAAAAAATCCTTGAGCTTTGTGAGAAGCTTGAGAGTTCATTTCTGTACAATTCGATTCCGATTTCTCAGGTCAGGAATGTAAGCGTATGGGCTCACTTGAAGTCTGTTGAAGGCAGAAAAACTGTAATCATAGAAAATGCAGACCGCATGCTTGAGAGCGTACGCAACGCTCTGCTTAAAATTCTTGAGGAGCCGCCGGAAGACACTGTGTTCATACTTACTACTTCCCGACGCAATGCCGTAATGCCGACTATTTTAAGCCGTGTACGCACTTACACTTTCAACAACCGTTCTCTTGAAGAACAGAAAGAAGTTATAAGCCGGGTTTTTCATGATGAATCCTTTCAGGGATCTATAAATGACTTCCTTCTCAAGTTCCTTTCTGTAGCTCCTGACGAGCTTCGGGAAAACGGTCGTAAATTCCTATGGGGAATCGTAAATTCTCCGCTTCCTGAAATTTCGCAGCTGATAAAAGACTGCGGAGGTTTTGATCCTGTGATCATGTTCAGGATTTTCCTTTCGGGAATTCAGGAGTCGGCGAAAAAATTGCTTTCAAATCCGGCAGGTGCCGCCGCAGCTTCCGAGCTTTCAGAGGCCGTAAGAAATACCTGGAATAACGTAACTGTTTACAATCAGTCGGTTCAGGCTTCTCTGGAAGTTCTTGTACGGGACATTTCAAAGATAAATAAAATTCACGGGAATATTTTAAGATGGGCAGTTATGTAAACAGAGTTATAGAAATGCTTCCTAAGCTTTCTGATGATGAAGTCAGACGGCTTTTCCTTAGTGTGGCAGGGGAAAATTCAATGCTTTATTCAATCTTTGAATCTCTTTCCACGGGTCTTGTAATTGTTGACCGCAAATGGAAGTGCCTTCACTGCAATAAGGCTGCCCGCAGGTATTTTTCCGGAGGGTTTGATGATTCTCATATTGAATCGGAGCCTGTCTGGACCTATTTCAGCGAATCTGAAATTGCTGAATTCCTTAAGTCCACAGCAGAAAGTGACCGTACTAACGTAGGCGAAGATTTCACAACTTCATGTTCAGACGGTTCCGTTCGCTTTTTAAATGTTTCCATAACCTCATTCGTTCATCAGACGGAAATAAGCGGCAACATCATAAAAATTGATGACGTTACCCAGAAGCGCACTCAGGATGTGCTTGTTCACCGTATGGAGAATATGGCCGGTCTTACTAATCTTGCCGCCGGAATGGCTCATGAGATAAAGAATCCTCTTGGAGCGATTTCAATTCATATTCAGCTTATTCAGCGCGCATTGAAAAAAGCACGGGAATCGGAAAGCAGGCTTCCGGAAAAAAAGTTTCTTGAGGATCATCTTGATGTGGTTAATCAGGAGATTGACGGTTTGAACCATCTTGTAATGGATTTTCTTTTTGCCGTACGGCCTGTTAAAGCGAACCTTACTCTTTCTTCGCCGGATAAAATCATTCAGAACATCGCAGAATTCTTTACTCCGGAATTCAACCGGTCTCATGTTCAGGTTGAGACGGAGCTTCACGGTGACAAAACCCGTATACTTATAGACGAAAAACTTTTCCGTGAAGTACTTATAAATATTGCCCAGAACGCTTTCAGTGCAATCAAAACTCGTTTTGAAATCTGCTCGGAAGACAGTTCTGCAGACGAATCTTTCATGCCGGGAAAAATCATTCTTAGCACCAGCATAAAAGGCGACAAATTTATTGTAAGGATAGCGGACAATGGTTCCGGCATGGATGATGAAACAGTAAACCGCATTTTTGAGCCTTATTTTACTACAAAGGCAAACGGT
>JAFPCT010000085.1 GCA_017390125.1 Treponema sp. | reverse complement strand
GGAACATGCAAAAAGAACTGCAATTCCAGGACTTTTGACAGGTCTGGGAAGTTTTAACGGCATGTTTGAAATCCCGAAAGGATATAAAAATCCTGTAATGGTAAGCGGAACTGACGGCGTTGGAACAAAACTCGACATCGCTTTTCAGATGAAAAAATATGATACAGTTGGAATTGACTGTGTTGCCATGAGCGTTAATGACATCCTTTGTTCAGGCGTTCAGACTCTTTTCTTCCTTGATTACGTTGCATGTGGAAAACTTGAGGCAGAAGTTGCCGCTGACCTTGTAAAGGGTGTTGCAGACGGTTGTGTTATGACAGGATGCGCTCTTCTTGGCGGTGAAACTGCAGAAATGCCTGGTTTCTATGATGTAGGTAAATATGACCTTGCCGGTTTTGGTGTCGGCGTAGGTGAAAAAAATGACATGATTACAGGTGAGAACATTGCGGAAGGAGACGTGCTTATAGGTCTTTCTTCTACAGGCGTTCACTCAAACGGTTTCAGTCTTGTACGCAAGCTTGTCCCAAATCCAAATGATCCGTTCCTTATGGACGGCAAGGAAACAGGAAAAACTATCGGTGAAGTGCTTCTTACACCAACACGCATTTATGTAAAGCCTGTAATGGAAGTTCTTGAAAAATATAAGAAGTCTGTTCACGGTATGGTTCACGTTACTGGCGGCGGATTCTATGAGAATATTCCGCGTATGTATCCGAAAGCTAAAGACGGCAAAAAGCAGCTGATTTCTGTAATCACACGCTCAAGCTGGGATATTCCTCCGATTTTTGCAGAGCTCATCAAACGTGGCGCAGATTTGAATTCAATCTACAACACATTCAATATGGGAATTGGTTTTGTACTTGCAGTAAAGGCTTCTGATGCAGATGACATTCTTGATATGTTCAACAAGAACGCTTCAAAATATCACCGCGATGACTGTCCTGACATGAAGGCATACCGCATTGGTAAAGTTGCGTATGCAGAAGGAAAGGCAGAGACACAGGCTGAAAAAGTTCTGTTTGTAGACTGATCATAAGGAATTCAAATGAAAAAAATTGCAGTTTTGGTAAGCGGCGGCGGAACGAACCTTCAGGCTTTAATTGATTATGAAAAATCACATTCCGACTGTCCCTATTCGATTGCTGTTGTAATCAGTGACCACAAGGACGCTTATGCTCTGGAAAGGGCTGAGACTGCTGGAATACCTTCTGCAATTACAAGTCCTTATGCCGTAATGGGCCCGGAGGCAGCAAAAGCTGCAAGCCGGGAGGAAAAGCGGACTGCCGTGAGCAACAAAGTTCTTGAAATTTGCGGGCAGTATGATGTTTGCGGAATCGTTCAGGCAGGCTGGCTTACAGTTCTGAGCGGCAAAATAATTGAAAAATATTCAGATAAAATCATAAACCTGCATCCGGCCCTCCTGCCGAAATTCGGAGGGGTAGGCATGTGGGGACATCATGTACACGAAGCCGTTCTTGCCGCCGGAGAAAAGGAAAGCGGCTGCACCATTCATCTTGTGAACGGTGAATGTGACGGCGGAAAAATACTCATCCAGAAAAAAGTACCGGTTATGGCAGGTGATACTCCGGACACGCTTTATGCACGCATTGCCATAGAAGAACATAAGGCAATCGTTGAAGGCGCTGTTATGCTTGTTCAGAAATACGCATAATTTCCCTTGGAGGCATTATGACAGGATTAATTCATCAACTTGAATCATTTGGCTGCGCGGACGGACCTGGCAGCCGCTTTATTGTTTTCTTTGCAGGCTGCCACATGCGATGCAAATTCTGCCACAATCCCGACACCTGGGACATGAACCGTGGAAAACCGTACACCTCGGATCAGCTTCTTTCAGAGGCCTTGAGCTGCCGTTCCTACTGGGGCAAAAAAGGCGGAATTACTGTAAGCGGCGGCGAGCCGCTCCTTCAGATTGATTTCCTGATTGAATTTTTTACAAAGGCAAAGGAAAAAGGCATTAATACCTGCATTGATACTGCAGGCGGTCCTTTTACCCGCTCCGAGCCGTGGTTCTCAAAATTCAGTGAATTGATGAAAGTCACTGACCTGCTCCTTATGGACATCAAGCATATTGATGAAGAGGAGCATAAGAAGCTCACCGGCCAGTCAGGCGAAAATGTAAGGGATATGTTCCGCTATCTGGATGAAATCAAAAAGCCGATCTGGATACGCCATGTGCTTACTCCTGGAATCACAGACAATGACGAATATCTTACCAAAACCCGTGACTTTATCCGCTCTCTGGGAAATGTCCAGCGCGTGGAAGTTCTTCCTTACCATGGGCTTGGTGCAATGAAATACAAGGAACTTGGCATTGACTATGTCCTTAAAGACACGGAAAGCCCGACTCTTGAGCGGGTTGCCAATGCACGGGAAATCCTTGAATGTGAGAAGTACACCGGCTGGAAAAACTAGAGCCGGTAGAAATCCTGGGCGTTTTTCCACATCAGGTTCTCAAAGTCCTCATCATTGAGCTTTTCCTTAAGTTTGCCGTTGAAGTACGGCAGGTAAAGGGAAGGCTGCCCCTGCTTGTTTTTTGCGTATGTGTCCAGGCCGTCAATAGGACTGTCTGAGCCGAACATCAGTTTTTTGTTTCCGCATTTTTTTATGAATTTAATTGTGCTTTCGGCCGGAACCCATGCCGTATCGCCGTAAATGTTTTCCATTTCTGAGCAAATTTCTATTGCCCGCTCGTTGTTCGTGCACAGCTCAAGATGAGCCATGACAAAGCGCACGTCAGGGAATTGTTTTGCTGCCTTGAGGACGTGCTCACAGCGGGAATATTCATCTCCTGCTGTATGCACTATTACCGGTACGTCCAGCATTCTGGCAAGCTGTATGTATGGCTCCATCTTTTCGTCTGTAAGGGAAAGCGCTGAATGAAAAGGGTGGATTTTTATTGCCTTCACATACTCAAGGTTTACTTTCAGATAGTATTCAAGTTCTGCGCTGGGACTTTCCTGAAGGGGCTTAACCCAGATTGCAGCGTATATTTTTCCTGGATTGTCCTTCGCGAAATCTATGGTTGCCTTTGCAGATGAAATCATAGGAATCTGCTTTTCTTCCGGCAAAAGTTTCTGCTGGTAATCACATTCTATTGATTGAATGTTTGAGACAATCGCTTTTGAAATGTTGTATTTTTCCATTGCCATGAGGACGGTTTTTTTCTTCATGTTAACGTTCATCATAGAGCCGAAATGAATATGTGTATCTATTATCATGATGACACCTCAGTGATAATTTTAACACAGTTTC
>JAFPCT010000084.1 GCA_017390125.1 Treponema sp. | reverse complement strand
GTTGCCTACAACTTCCATCCAGGTTACAAGTTCAGGGGGCTCAGCCTTGGAGCAAATTTCAAGGCTGGCTGGCGTGCAATGCCTGATTATGCCGACAACAATACAAACGAAATCATCTCTGATTCAGGAATAAAGCAGTCTGCGCTTGCATTCATGGCAGACGTAGGAATACTCACTCAGTTCAACCTGGGAAAAATGTATTATTCCAGAGATACGAATTTTAAGGTGGGGCTGAGCCTAAACAATCTGGGAGCCGCAATAACAGGCTTTACGGACTCAATAACTGCAGACGACCCCCTGCCCTCGTCAATAGGACTTGGACTTTCATACAAAATTATCCGGCCGGTAACATTCGCCCTTGAATTCCGCCAGCCTTTCAATCTTTACGACCTTTCGGAATACCAGATGTTCTATGCCGGCACAGGAGTCTGCGTAGACATAACGAATTTCATATCGATACTCGGGGGATTCCAGCTTAAGGGAGCGAACCCGCGGTTCAGTCTTGGAAGTGAATTTGAAGTATTCAGAATGCGGTTCAACGTAAATTACACCCTGGACCTTACCTCATCCCTGAATCCGCTTAACAGAATAAGCCTTTCCGCTAAGATAAAACTGGGTGACAAAGACCGCCATGTAAAGAAAACTCAGGTTGATGAACTGTACAGCGAAGGACTCAGGTATTACATGAACATGGAATACGACAGAGCCCTTGAAACATGGAAAGAAGCTCTGAAATTAGACAAATATTTTGACCCGGCAAAAGAAGCCATCAGAACGACAGAAAAGTACGTTCAGATGCTTGAAGAAGTAAACCTTCTCAATCATTAAGACAGCTTCTTATTCAAATCAGTGCTTTCTGCAGAAAATCCTGTAGTTCATCCACGGGAAAATCTGATGTGCATTTTCCAGGTTAGTAAGCCATTCTGTGCTTACTGTATTTGAACCGAGGGCATCAAAAACAGAAGTAAAGTCATTTATGCTCTGCTTGAAACGCATTTCTGCATACTCAGGAGAAATTTCACCGTTAAGCATTTTTGCCCAGCCGGAAGATTGTGCAAACATAAGTTCCTTGACGCCAAGATTCAAAAGGCGTGCCTTAAGACCAGTCTCAGCCGGGAAACGCTCCGCAAGGTCAACCATTCTTTCGCTTGCCTTTCGGGCATAACGCATCATCCAGTTGTTCTTGCTGGAAAGAAGCTCCTCCGCATAACCTGCCTTGCATGCAGAGCCATAATAAGGTGCAATGCGCTGCAATTTGAACGGATTTCCGATGATATCCTTAGGAAGCGCAGTTTCAATTCCCTGTGCGCTTGCCTCACGAATCACTTTTTCAAGCCAAAGGATTCCTTCGCTCCAATTTGCCCGGAGCTCGTTTGCATCAATTGTAATGACGTCAGAAAGGTCCTCGTCAGGAATAAGGGAAGCGGCTTTATTCAGTTTTTCAATTTTTGCACTCACAAACTGTCTTGCATGCTCTGCACACTTCTTTTCTGCAGCTTCAAAATCATATAAGTTCCTGCAGTCATCTGCGTTACCAGCTTCGTCTTCGCCAATCAAAGACTTGTTCCAGTAGCTGTATCCCAAAGCATAGCGTATGCTGCCCTTTGAAATGAAGGGATCAAGGGCTTCCGGCTCAAGAACAAAACCAACGTCACGGGCAATATTCTTGTATGCAACGTCGTGGCAGTATCCTTCCTCACCGAAAATTTCAGAGTCAGAATCGTAATCACGTCCAAAACATACGAGAGCGTTTGTAAAGCGTGCCGGAGAGAAAAGTCCGTTCTTAGGCTCAATCTTGCTGAAAAGGAAACTTCGGGAATCAAGGATCGTATAGTTTATGCCGTAATCCTTGATGATTTTTTCAATGCCCTCGTAATATCCCAGCTCAGGAAGCCAGAATCCGTCCGGAACATCGCCGAAAAAGTTTCTGTAGGAAAGGATGCCGGCCTCAACCTGAGCGGACATAACTTCTTCCATATCGTTGTAAAACGGCATGAAAACGTCTGTTCCGCAGGTCGCGATAAATTCAACAAGTCCCTTTTTTCTGAACTCATAGAATTTTCTTACCAGCCGGCCTTTGTATGATTCAAAAAGCTCTTTGTCCTGCTTGTATTTTTCGAAAGTTTTCTTGCTGACAGCCTGAAGGGCCGGATTTCCCGCAGTACGGTTGATCTCTTTCTTGCCGAATTCTATTTTTTTATCAAGCCATTCAACATACTGGTCCTGAATTTCCTTGTCGTCCAAAAGAGTACAGAGTACAGGCGTAAGAACAAGAGAAAGCTTGAAGTCAACAGCATCATTCTCAAGATTTTCCAGCATTCTCAGCAAAGGAAGATAGGTTTCAGAAATTGCATCAAACAGATAATTTGTCACTGAGGCATATTTTTCTGCATCTTCTCCAGTATGTTTTATATATTCCTGTGAGGCGTTAAGTACAAAAAGTAATCTTTTGTTGCCCATTTTTAAATTCCTTGTCTTTAGATTAAGAGAATGATTCTCTGTGATTTTTGTAATGTTCCAGAAGCATCTCGGAATAACCGGAAAGCTTCATTATCTCAGAAACATCTTCATTTCTTCCCGGACGCATATCCGAAAGAACTTCTGCACCTACAGGCATCTCAAGTACTTTCGAAGAAGAAAGGATGTCTATAATACCGTCAATATTGAAGAGAAGGTCTATTCTGAAAAACTTTTTACCGGCAGGAAGGAGCACATACTGACCGTCGTCATCTTTTGAAATCTGGATGTCGAAAAAATCATCCGGTTTTATCTGATCTTTTTCTGAAAAAGAACTGATGCGGAGCATCATCTGGCTGATAAATGCCTTGTCCAATGAAATTCTGTCTGAATCGCTGATATTCCAGTACACGAAAGCCCATGCCGGATTTCTGAGCATAATCTGAACTTCAGTTATATTATATGAGCGAACGCCTATTTCGTTTTCTTCTGCAACGTATTCATCATCAGAAATAATCATTTCCTGCTGATGCATTGAATTATCCATGTCGGAAACAACTTCAAGTATTTCACCGATCAGAAAAGTTCTGTTCAAATCTTCTGGAACATCAATGCCATATTCATCTGCAACTTTTACTAAATCGGAAAAAGAAAGCGTTTCCAGGAAAGCCCTTGTAATCTCTCTATCTTCCATAACCATTACAATATTCTTAAAAAAATGATTTTAGTCAAGGGAAATCAACTTTTCATTTTTTACCGGAAAAATACTCATTGTTTCCCTGAAACACTCCCTGTTTCCTGAAGTATTCCATCATTGAGTTCAAAACCTTTTTTTTATCAGCCGTCCACAAGGGAGCAGCCAGAATCTTTTTCGGGCCGTCTCCTGTAAGGCGGTGGACCACAATATTTTCCGGAATCAGGCACAGAGCCTTCCCCAGCACGGAAAAATATTCCTCCATGTCCATTGTTTTGAATAATCCCCGCTCATAATCTTCAAAAAGCCTAGTTCCCCGCAGTACATGGAGCAGGGAAATTTTTATTCCATGAGTTCCGGCCTTTACGCAATGGTCCACAGCAGAAAGCATGTCCCTTTCAGTCTCATTCGGAAGCCCGAAAATCAAATGGGTAACAACATGAACCCGGGGACATTTTTCCCGCAGAATCCTTACAGCCCGATCGTATTCTTCATTGTGATAGCAGCGGTTTATGTATTCAACGCTTCTTTCGTTTATAGTTTGCAGCCCCAGCTCAACTGAAACAAAAAACTTTTCCGAAAGCCGATCAAGATAATCCAGTATCTCATCATCAAGACAGTCAGGTCTGGTTCCCACAGCAAGTCCCACCACTCCGGGATAATTTACAGCCCGCTCATACAGATCAATAAGACGCCGTGGATTTCCGTAGGTATTTGTAAAACTTTGAAAATAAGCAATGAAGGCCGGCTCCTTTATTTTTCGGGAAACAAAAGCCATCCCCCTCTCCAGCTGAACTTCGACCTCCTCATTTTTTCCCTGAACAAAGTCGCCGGAACCAAGAGCACTGCAGAATATGCATCCTCCAAAACCTTTCGTACCGTCCCTGTTGGGGCAGGTACAACCGGCGTCTACAGAAACCTTGTAGACTTTCTTTCCGAAAAGAGAGCGGTAAAAATCATTTGCAGAAAAATAAATTCCGTTTGAAAAAATCATCCAAAACCAACAAAAAAAAAGCCCGATTAATAAAAATCGGGCAATGATCCTTGGCAGAATCGAACTGTCGACCTACTGCTTAGAAGGCAGTTGCTCTATCCAGCTGAGCTAAAGGACCGTATGAAAGAATATATATTAAATCCAAAAGATTTGCAAGGTGTAAGACTAGTTGTGCTCTGAATTCTGGCTTATGGCAACAGCACCAAGATGCAGCGCATTGCTGTACTGCGTTGTATACGACTCGTCACGGCCAACACCGATTGCATAAAGAGCCACATACCACACGCCGGTGCTGGAAGCAGATCCTGAAACCACATCGTCATCACCGGAAGCGGGATAAACGTAGTTTCCGGAGTTTGTGCCGGAAGTATATTTTCGTCCGAAATCGAAGTTAAGGTCTCGTCCTACAGCCCTGAGAGGAGCACCAAGATTCAAGGTTCCCGTATCGGTTACGCCGTTCTCACAGTTTCCTCCGACAAGAACCCTGGCCCCAAACATAGGGTTTGACTCGTTATAGTTTGTAAGACGTATATAAACTTTTCTGTTCATAGACGTAGTTTTTATGAGCGGAGAATCGTTTGTTCCAGTACAACCCATAGGCTGATATTTCAAGGATTCAATTATATAGCTTGCGGCAGAAGCCTCGCTGGTTGAGCTGATTTTAGAGCTTATGGTTGAAATATCGCTGTTCATCTTTGAATAGTTGTCGTAAATCTTGTAATAGATTCCTGTTCCTAAAAATTCAAAGCTGTCGTATTCATCATTTGACTCTTCCTCAGTTTTAAAGCTGAAATAGGAAGTTTCATAATTACCGGACGGATCGGAATAATTTGCAGAAGTAATAACAGGTACGTTATAGGTGACCGTAGACGGATAGATATAGTAAATTACATCCATTCCGCAGGAAAGAAAAGAAAAAAGGCAGCACAAAAACAGAGGAAATATAAAAATATTGTTTCTGTTCATTGCTGCCTCTTATATTTACTTACTCATTTCCTTCAAGTACGAGCAATCTTGACTTTGCAAGCTTTGCCCATGCGTCATCAGGAAGAGAATTGAAAAGTTCTGTATATACTGCAACAGCCTCATCCTTGCTGCCCTTTGTTTCCAAAAGACGTGCAAGACTGAATTTAGCGTGTGCAATCTGATCAAAATCTTTGTATGAAATTACAGCACGGTATGCCTTTTCAGCTTCCTCTGTCTTTCCGTTTTCTTCATAAGCTACGGCAGCATTGAAATAAGACAAAGGAGCAGTATAAGACTTCTTTCCCTTCTCAGCGGCTTTTGTCCAAGCTTTTGAAGCATTGTCATAATCTTTCTGGTCAAAATAGATTTCTGCAGCAAGCATGTTTGCACGAACGCCAACAACCCCACCCTTGGAAGTATATTTTCCAAGAGCAGCAAGAGCAGAATCTCCGCGAGCCTTAAGCTCATCATCAGACAAAGAAGCAGAATCCTTTGTCATTACATACGAAATGGAATCTATATCTGCAAGACCTTTTTCAGAGGCTTTTACAGAAACTGCAGTAACTGTACCGAAAGCTGCAACTGCAACTACAGCAACAATCATCACAACTAACAATACACCACGAGCAGACAACACAAAGTCAGCAACTTTTTCACTTACAGTTGTTTTTTCAAACTGTTTTTCCATTTTTATCTCCATTTATTTTTATTATCTTTATTTATTACCATTATTTTCACGAATATGCAACTCATTCATAAGGCGTGAAACGTAAGTCCTTTGAATTCCTAGAACTTTTCCAGCCTTAGTCTGATTCCAGCCGCATTCTTCAAGAATCTTTATAAGGTAAGCCCTCTTGAACACTGTAAGAGCGTTCTTCAGGCTTTTGTCTCCGTTTGATAATTCTGGAGCAACGGAAGCAAATTCTCCCATGTTAACAGCCAGTCCTGATTCATCGCCGGAGTCAGCAACTGAAAGCCTCAGGTCATTTTTCTGGATTACCGGCTCAGAACCGATTATACATGCACGGGCAATGGCATTGTCCAGCTCACGTATATTGCCCGGCCAGTAATATTTTTCCATGGAAAAGGCAGCGTCCTCCGAAAATCCGGCGAACTTTTTTCCGTATTCGCGGTTGTACTTTTTCAAAAAACACTCCGCAATAGGAATTATATCCTCGACTCTGGCTCTCAGCGGCGGCACACGGATAGGCAGCACGTTCAGGCGGAAAAACAGATCTTCCCGGAACCGGCCCTGCCTTACCATCTCTTCCAGATTGCGGTTCGTAGCCGCAATAATGCGCACGTCCACGGAAACTGACTCTGACGAACCAACTTTTTCAAACATCTTGTCCTGGATGATGCGGAGCAATTTCGGCTGAAGCTGAAGCGGGATTTCTCCTACCTCATCAAGGAAAATCGTTCCGCCGTCCGCCATCTCAAACCGGCCTTTCTGAGTTGATTCCGCGCTGGTATAGGCGCCCTTTATGTGACCGAAAAGCTCGCTTTCCATAAGGGTTTCTGTAAGCGCAGCGCAGTTTACCCGCACAAAAGGTCTGTTCACCCGACGGCTGTTCAAATAAATCTGCTCAGCAAAAAGTTCTTTACCAACACCGCTTTCGCCGGTAATAAGGATTGAAGAATTTGTAACCGCAGCCTTGCGCACAATATTCATTAAGTCCTTTATAACCGGACTTTCAGCAATAAAAGTATGAAGTTTTACAGCACCTGCTGACGAAACCTTTGCATTCAGGTTGGAAATGCTTTCAAGCTGGCTCTGAATCTTGAAAAAAGACTCGCATGCAGTTTTTGCAATCTCTGCAACAGATTCAATAATCAGCTGGTCATTACCATCAAAATCTGAATTAACTTTATTCAGGAGAAGAACCGCAGCGTTAAACGAAGTATCATCTTTAAGCGGACATAATAAAAATGAGTCAACATCTTCAGATACAGCATTAAGTGAGCTGGAAAAGAACAAATCCTCCTGCGCGTCATTCACAAGATGAATTTCCTTTCTGAAGAAAACAGATTCAAACAGACCGTTCAGCTCAACAGAACGGTTCAATTTTACTTCTTTTCCATCTTCTACTTTGCATACCAGATGAACATCTGCCCCATTTTCAACAGTAATAAAATAAGCCGCCTTACAACGAATAAGACGCATTGCTCCCTTCAGGATACGAAAG
>JAFPCT010000083.1 GCA_017390125.1 Treponema sp. | reverse complement strand
GTAAAATTTCCGATCCTGGCTGAATCCCATGAGGCCTATCCCTTTGTCCCGGAAGAATTTGTTCAGATAGAAACTCCTGATTCAATTGCTGAACCTGTTCATGTTTCTGCTCCTGCACCTCATACAGGTGCTACCGGCAATACTGTTACCTTGAACTGGCTCTGCGGTTCATCTTCAGACTTGAACTCCTATGTAGAATGCGCCTTCCTTGCAGAAGTTCTCTCAGGACATGACGGCTCTCCTCTTACAAAGGTTCTGATAGAATCTGAATTAGGCGACGATCTTGCTCCGATTACAGGCGCAATGAATGAGATGCGCTCTTTCCTCATGGCATTCGGGCTTCACGGTGTAAAAAAAGGCGATGAAGAAAAAGTTTATAAAATAATTGAAGACACTCTCCTTGACCTGTATAAAAACGGAATTGATCAGGCTCACATCGACGCAGCCTTAATGAGCGCAGAATTTTCAAATCGTGAGGTTGTCCGTTCCGGCGGCCCTTATTCCCTTGTGCTTTTGGACAGAGTTTTGTGCGGCTGGAATTACGGTTCCTCTCCTGCCGAAATGCTTCTTTTCCGGGACGCAATAGAAAACATAAGAAAGCGCTGTGAATCAGATTCTGCTTATGTTCAGAATTTAATCTTGAAATACCTTCTGAATAACACCTCCCGCTCGTACGTTTCTGTATTTCCCTCAAAAAAATATCTTTCCGAGCGTGCTGAAAAAGAAAAGGTTTTGGTCTCAAAGCTCAGGGCTTCCCTTGATGCCGGAAAAGTAAAGGCAGATCTGGAGCTTCTTCATTCATATCAGCAGTACCATGAGACGAAGGAAGATACAGCCTGTATCCCGCGGCTGAATCTTTCTGATCTTAAGTCGGACGTAGAAAGAATTGAGACTCAGGTTTTCCTTGTGTCAGCAGGCTCAGAGCAGGTTTCGCTTTTTTCAAACAGAGAAGCTACCAACGGAATCGTTTATTTTTCTGTTTGTTTCCCTGTTGATGTACTTGATCCGGAGGATTACAAATACCTTCCGCTCTATTCTTACTGCGCAACCAACGTAGGCTGGAACGGCAAGGATTGGGCTCAATGCGCAGAAGAAACCGGCGTCAAGACTGGCGGAATATATACCCGACTTCTTTCTTCGGAAGGTTCCCGCACGGAAGATGCCGAACTTCTGAGAAAAAAACTTGCTCCCCACAACTGCACTGACCGAGACTGGATCGTGTTTACAGTCCGTTTTATAAACGAAAAAACAGATGAGGCTCTTGCTCTTTTTTCAGAAAGTCTCTCATCCTTTCATTTTAATGATACGAAGCGGCTTAAAACCCTTACAGGCGAAGCTGTCTCTTCAATCAAATCCTCTGTAGTTCCTAAAGGCAATCGTTATGCCCTCAAGCGCGTACAGTGCACCAAAAATCATGCCTGTGCCGCCGATGAGATCTGGAACGGCTTTTCTCAGGTTTTTTCCCTTGTGGCAATTTCCAAACAGAATGTGAAAGGACTTGCATCTCGTTTTGAATCTCTGACGGAACGCCTTTTTTCAGCCGGCGCAATTCTGCATGTTACGGCAGATGACGAAGGTATTGGTCTCCTTCAGGAAAAACTTCCTGAATTTATCCGGAAAACCAACATTCATCCGCTTCAGCCAAAGAAGCCTGCCGATGAGCCAGCGTTTTTAAAAATGCTCCTGCTTCCGGGCGAAAAGAACCTGCCGGCAGAAGAATTTTTTGAAATAGATTCTCAGGTTGGATTTGCCGCAAAATCATATGAATCCTCTTATTTCGGTACTCCTGAAAGTTCTGCAGAGCTCGTCCTTGCGCACTGGCTTTCCGGTAACTATCTTTGGGAGCGTCTCCGGACTACAGGAGGCGCCTACGGTGCCTATGCAGGTGCAGCCGGAATGCGGGGACTTTTCAATTTTTCTTCATTCCGGGATCCGACTCCTGTAAAATCTCCTGCAGTATTCAGGGAATGTCTTGAAGATTTTGCAGAGCTGCTCATCGACAGAGATGAATGTGAGCGCAATATTACTGGTACCTACGGGGATGAAGTTCAGCCTCATTCGCCGAGCGGCAGAGGTGTTGCCGGTTTTTTCAGAACCCTCTACTGTATTTCCGACGAAGACCGGCGCCGCAAGATAACCGGCCTGCTTTCAGTAACTCCTGAACAGCTCCGGGATTGTGCAAAAAGGCTTCTTTCTGGCGAAGAAAAGTCCCATACTGCAGTGGTTTGCGATAAGAATACAAAAAAAACTGGTGTAATTATAAAATTACCTTTATAATAAGTTTTACATTGAAAGGGGATTATTTTATGGACAAGAAAATAACCAAGTGTATAGAAATGCTTCGTCAGCTCGTATCTGACGTTCAGGGCGCTCCGTATCCAGGAGAGGATGTAGACAAAGAATTATATGCCATCTGGTATGAGCATGCACAGTCTGCCGCTGTAGCTTGTTTTGAATATCTTGACGAAAATTTTCTGAAAG
The DNA here is from genome assembly GCA_017390125.1 of Treponema sp. GTDB lineage: Bacteria > Spirochaetota > Spirochaetia > Treponematales > Treponemataceae > Treponema_D. The sequence continues at coordinate 838 of JAFPCT010000083.1, read as the reverse complement.
AGCAGAGTGATCTTACAAAGAAATTGGATAAATTGTTAAAATAATCCGCATTTCAGGTTCTAAAAAGAGGTTTTATCCGCAATGGGTGCATCCAATAAAAATGCAAAGACTGTACGTAGAATGCTTAACTGTTCCCGCAAGAAAAACTGGGTAAGCGCATGGAGATTTGTCTTTTCTGCCTACGAAAACAGTTCAGGACAGGAAAGGAAATTTTTCATCGAGCTTTCCATGCTTGATCCGTTCCTTTCACCTTCTGAACCTGTCCTTGGTTTTGCACCCCGTTCAAAAATTCAGCCGGAAGACCTTCAGAATGTACTTGCAGGCTCTGTGTCGGCAAAAAAACTTGAAAGTGAATCCATCGAAGTGCCGTCCCATGTCTCAGTTTCAGCAGGAATGCTTGGACCGGGCGCAAAATCGCTGAGAACCTATACATCGATAAAAAATGTAAAGACCAGCCTTAAGCCCCTTGAAGTTTCGCTGGAGGAATGCTTTTTCTCAGAAGACAGACTTTCCGGCAAAATAGAATGTTCTCCGGCTTCAATCCAGGAGCATCCCGAATATTTCTGTGATCCAGGCTATGCAACCTGGGATATACACTATGAGATCCGCCGGGACTCAGCTTTCGGCTACAAGTCAAAGCTGTTCTCCTGGAATCCCCTGGGACTCCGAGCAGTTTTTGCCGGAACAATTATAATGGACGGCAAAGTCTTCAATATAATTCCAAAAAGATCCTTCGGTTATGCTGACTGTTTCTTCGGAAAGGATTTTGTCTATCCGTGGCTTCACCTTTCATCCTCAAATTTTACAAGCATTATTTCCGGAAAAACACTTCAGGATT